>CANRPV010000061.1 GCA_947632575.1 uncultured Eggerthellaceae bacterium
GGCGGTGTTGGCTACAACGCCACGACGCCCGATGAGGTGGAGACCATGCTGACCGAGGCGCTGGCAGCCAAAAAGCCGGCCCTGATCAATGTCGTTTTGGATATCCACTCCGGCAAGGAAAGTGGACATATCGGAAATCTTAACCCGGTGCCCGTCAGAGGACCTCTTGCTCCGAAGCCTGAGGCTCCCAAATAAGCCGAATTGAATTCTTTGAGAGACGAGTTCATAAAAGCAAAGTGGCGAGCGCGTAAAAGTAACGAGACGAGTACTTGCGAAAGTAGTGCTTCTTAAAGAGAAGAGCACATTTAAGGAATAGTAAAGAGGAAGGACTGAAAGGAGGGGAACATGGTCGACATTCTTGTTAACGACATCGTGCCTATACTTGTCATCATGATCTTAGGCTATGTCTGCGGCAAGTTCAGCTACTTTAGCAATGAGCAGCGTCAGGGCTTCAATAAGCTCGTACTTAACATCGCATTGCCGGCAGCGCTTTTCGTATCCATTGTCAAGGCTACACGCCAGATGCTGATCGACGATATCACATTGACTCTGATCAGTTTAGTGGGCACTGTGGGCATGTTCATGCTGAGTTTCTTCCTTTGCCGCCTGTTCTTCAAGCACAGCATCGCTGAAGCGGCTGTCTGCGCGTTGATCGCTGGATCACCGACTATCGGATTTTTGGGTTTTGCCGTACTCGATCCGATCTATGGCAATAATACGGACACGAACCTGGTTATTGCCATTGTCGCCATCATCGTTAACGCGATCACCATTCCCATCGGCTTCTATTTGATCAACGTGGGAATGAATAAGGACAAAGAAAAGGATGCTCTCGCGAAAGCCCAAGTCGCAGCGGTTCCCGCAGCAGCTGGAGCAGCTGCAGTAGTTGCCGGTGGCGGTAGCGCAGCGATCTCCGACGCTGGGACGAGTCCTGCAGGTTCAGCGGATGGCGAGGAAGAGGATAAGGCTCTTAGGCGAGCTGAACATCAGCTGGAAAAGGCTCAAGAGCATCTGGAGAAGGTTAAATCCAAGGAAGCCGCCAAGGCCGCGGAAGCTGCTCAAGCTGCAGCCGATCCTCATCACCACAAGCCGATGAATCCGAATGTGAAGGCGATCGTCGATGCGCTGAAGCAACCGGTAGTATGGTCTCCTCTGTTGGCTGTTGCATTGGTCATCCTTGGGGTGCAGGTGCCTTCGGCCCTCGATCCTACGTTCGAACTTATCGCCAAGGCCAATTCCGGCGTGGCCGTGCTGGCTGCAGGTATGGCTCTTTCGACGGTCAAGTTCAGTTTGGGTGTTGAGACGCTTTGGAATACTTTCTTCCGCCTCATCCTCACTCCTGCGGTTATCTTGGCCGCCGGGCTGATCTTTGGTATGGCGGGGGATGGCGACAAGCTGGCCATGCTCGTTATGGCCGTGGCTCTACCTCCGGCATTCTCGGGCATCATTATCTCCGCACGCTACAACATCTACGTTCGCGAAGGTGCATCCTCTGTGGCTGCCTCAACCGTGGGATTCGCTGCGACGGCGATCCTGTGGATCTGGCTTGTACCTGTCATCGTGGGTATGTTCCATTAGGTGTGTGAGTAAGACGTTTGAGTCAAGACAGGTAAGAGTCTGAGATGAGACGCGTGAGAATCTGATCTTTTGCAAGTGAGGATCTATGACCAATCGAATAGCTATGTCGGGTATGACGGCGGCAGCTTATGCCGCCTATGCCCTTTCTGATACCTCTATCATCTTTCCCATCACCCCGGCCTCCCATATGGCTGAGACCGTTGAGGCATGGTCGGCGGCGGGGAAACTCAACCTCTTTGGACAGCAGGTCGAAGTCCAAGAGATGCAATCGGAAAAAGGTGTGGCGGGCACGGTCCACGGATGTTTAGCGGGTGGTGCGCTTACCAGCACCTTTACCGCATCCCAGGGGCTTATGCTCATGATCCCGAACATGTATAAGATCGCTGGCGAGCTTTTGCCGGCGGTCTTTCATGTTACTTGTCGATCGCTTGCGGCTCATGCTCTTTCTATCTTTGGTGATCACCAGGATTTGATGGCCGTTCGACAGACCGGTTTCGCGATGCTGGGTTCGGCTTCGGTACAGGAGTGCATGGATCTCTCCCTCGTAGCTCATTTGGCTGCCATTGAAGGTTCCCTGCCTTTTGTGCATTTCTTCGATGGCTTTCGCACTAGCGATGAGATCGACACCATAGAGCCCATCGAAATCGAAGAGATGCGCCCTTTGGTCAATTGGGACAAGATCCAGGAGTTCAGGGATCGCTGTCTTGATCCGCTGCACCCACACATTCGTGGTACCGCGCAAAATCCCGATGTGTACTTCCAGAATCGCGAGGCGGCGAACGCTTACTACGATGCCCTTCCTGCAATCGTGCAGGAAAAGATGGATCAGGTGGCAAAGCTTACCGGTCGGAGTTATCACCTCTTTGACTATGAAGGTGCTCCCGATGCCGAATCGGTCATCGTCACCATGGGATCGAGCTGCGATGTGGTGGAAGAAACGGTCAAATACCTCAATGGACAGGGTGCGAAGCTCGGCGTCGTTAAGGTAAGGCTTTATCGGCCATTTTCCGCCGCCGATTTTCTGGCAGCTCTACCGGCAAGTGTGAAGAGGCTCTGCGCTCTCGACCGGAGCAAGGAACCCGGTTCTCTCGGCGAGGCTCTCTACCAGGATGTGTGCGCGGCGGTACATTCCGCGGGCAAGGATATTGAGGTTATAGGGGGCCGTTACGGGCTGAGCTCGAAGGACTTCTCACCGGCTATGGTCAAGGCCGTGTTCGACAATATGGCGGCCCGTGAGCCTCTTTCCGGATTTACCGTGGGCATTAAGGACGATGTGACCCATCGCTCTCTGCCTTTAGGGGAGCCTCTCCACATTCTTTCCCCGCGGGTGAATCAGTGTATTTTCTACGGCTTCGGATCTGATGGCACGGTAGGTGCCAATAAGCAAGCGGCGAAGATCATCGGAGACCACAGCGATTCCTATGCCCAGTGCTATTCCTGGTTTGATTCGAAGAAATCAGGCGGCCTGACGATTTCCTATCTGCGCTTTGGACCTAAGCCTCTTCGAGCACCCTATCTGATCGATCAGGCACAGTATGTAGCCTGTCATAAAGATATCTACGTCAAACGCGGTTATCCGCTTGCTCAAAGCCTTCAGCCTGGCGGGGTGTTCGTGCTGAATTGTCATTGGTCGGCACAGGAGCTTGACCAGGAATTACCAGCATCGATGAGACGTGAGCTTGCCACGCGTAAGGCACGACTCTACACCATAGATGCCAATGGACTCGCCCAGAAGATCGGCCTTGGCAGTCATATCAACATGATCATGCAAGCGGTGTTTTTTAAGCTTTCAGGAGTAATGGACTTTGAGAGCGCTCTTCGCTATCTCAAAGAGACCATCACCATGCTCTACGGCTCTCAAGGTGATGACGTCGTTCAGAAGAATCTTCAGGCGGTAGATGGAGCGCTTGCTACCTTGCATCAGGTGCCAATCCCGCAGTCTTGGATCCAGGCAAGCGATGATGCCGCTGAGCCCAAAGCGGCGACAACTACCGCAGACAAAAAGGGTGGCGCCGATAAAACGTTTATCGATCAGGTATTTTGGCCACTTGAGCGCCTCGAGGGCGATAAGCTTCCCGTCTCAGCCTTCGATCCGGCAGGCTTTGTACCGCTGGGTACCGCTGCCTATGAAAAGCGTACGGTAGCTTCTTTCGTTCCCGAATGGAACGTGCACAACTGCATCGAGTGCTTCCAGTGTTCCCTCGTCTGTCCTCATGGTGCTATCAGACCTTATCTGGCAACCGATGAAGAGCTGAAGGATGCGCCGGCAAGCTACGAGACCAAACCCGCGTTTCTCAAAGAGCTTAAAGGCCATCACTTCCGCATACAAGTCTATCCGGAGGATTGCGTGGGTTGCGGAAGTTGCGCGAATAACTGTCCCGCTCCAGGTAAGGCCTTGGTCATGAAGCCCTTGGAGAGTCAGCTTGAAACCCAAAAGGAAAACCTCGCCTTTGCCCAGAGCTCTATCAGTATCAAAGACGACCTGCTTAAGCCCGATTCCATCGCGGGTACTCAGCTGCAGCAGCCCCTGCTTGAATTCTCAGGAGCATGCGCTGGTTGTGGCGAAACGCCACACGTAAAGCTTCTTACCCAACTCTTCGGCGACCGTCTCATCATGGCCAACGCAACGGGATGTTCCTCCATTTGGGGCGCCTATATGCCGGCCATGCCCTATACCACCAATCGCCGTGGTCATGGGCCTGCTTGGGGAAACTCACTCTTTGAGGACAATGGGGAATATGGATTCGGCATCGCGCGTGCCGTGAGCATCCGACGAGCTCAGCTTGAGGCCGAGGTGGCCAAAGCCCGCTCAGCCAAGGATCTTCCGCAGTCACTTGCCACAGCGCTCGATCAGTGGTCAAAGATCAAAGGAGATGCGGATCAAGAGTCTCAAATCGCCTCTTCAATAGGGGAGGCACTTGATCAAGCGCTTAATCAAGCGCGCTCGGCGAAGCTTGACGGAGAGACATTAGAGGTGATTCAGGCTCTTGATCGCATGCGGGATCATTTCATCAAAAAGTCCGTCTGGGCGGTTGGCGGTGATGGCTGGGCCTACGATATCGATTTCGATGGCATCGATGCAGCGCTCGCCAAGGGTACGGATCTCAACATGCTCGTGCTTGACACCGAGGGCTATTCCAATACAGGAGGAGAGGAGTCAAAGGCTACTCAATTAGGCTCTGTCTCAGGTTTTTCTCTGAATGGGAAGCCGACGCCGAAGAAAAAGCTTGGTCAAATGCTCATGCAGTACGGCTATGTCTATGTGGCGCAGGTCTGCCTCGGGGCGAACATGAATCAGTGCATCATCGCATTGCGTGAGGCTGAGTCCTATCCTGGCCCCTCCATCGTTATCGCTTTATGCCCCTGTATATCCTGGGGGATAAAAGCCGGCATGGGCACTTCCATCGCCGAAAGCAAGCATGCGGTGGAAGCGGGTTATTGGCCGCTTTTCCGCTTCAACCCGCTCTTAAAGGCGCAGGGCAAAGATCCTCTCGTGCTCGATTCCAAGGCTCCCGATGGAAGTCTCGAAAGTCTTTTGGATGGCGAAAATCGCTACGCTTCGCTCGCACAGCGTGAGCCCGAGCTCTCCGAGCGTCTTAGAAGCGAGTTGGCTAAGGACGGCGAGGAGGGTTATCAGATCCTCGAGCGTTCTCTGGAGGTCTATAAACCCTAGATATTGAGCATCTCGCGGACGTTGGTGATCTGCTTTTGGCAGAGGTAGGTTCCGGTGCAGGAGCCGACCAATTTACCATCGGCGAACAGTGTTCCACGAGTCTCAAGCAGATAACCGGACTGGATGAGTAGCTTGCCGGCACAGGTTATGAAAGCTCCAGGTTTAATGCTTTCAAGCAGCGAGAGATTCAAATTGGTGGTCACAACGGCCCCTGCGACATCGATACAAGCAATACCGAGGGTTTCATCGTAGAGCATTCCCACAAGGGCGGGGTCTACGTTGCCGTTGACGTCGGCGAAGCTCTCATCGGTGTACATGCCGACGCAGACGCTTTCCTTGATATTCACGTCTTTCAAGTAATTGAACGTGATAGTGTCGGTGAACAGGCGCACCAATTCAGGGCCTGAGGCCGCCGCGGAGGGATTTTCAGGACTGTTGATGATCATATCGCAGGGAGGTTGTTTGATCTGGGCTAAATTACGGGCGTCATCAAAGGGAAGATGATCGTTCACGTGGAAGTAGTCAGCATACATCGAGCCGATCATCTGGCCATTCACGTTTACCGCTGCGGCCACCGCGTTGATGTTTTTACCGGACTTAAGAACGCGAGCGATGGCGGTCATGGTTTCGCCCTCTAGGGCTTTTCTCATATAACGGAACGAGTAGTTGGAGCCGATCAGGCCTTTGCCGATAGCGTGTTGGCCAGCTGTATTACCAAGAAGAATAAGTGAACCGCCGAACGCGCAGTTAAAACCATTGAGGTAGGGCTTAGTGATGTGGAGAGAGGCGAGTGAGCCTCGCTCGTCTTCAGAAATCTTCACTCCATAGCGATGGGCAAACGTTTCAGTCATAGATTTCCCTTCCCCTGGTTGAATTTGAAAGGATAAGGATAAAGCATTCTGGTATCGCAAGAGGCCAGATGAAAGAAAAGGGGATTGTAAAATCCCCTTTTCATAAGCCTTACGATCAGAGCTTCACCCTGATCATGCACTTTCTGCATCGGGCTGATGACATCGGTATACGCCCGCCCCGACTAAATAGCGCCTGCCGTCTTCAAATCGGCGATTTGAGCAGCCGTGTATCCCAGTTCGGTGAGGATCTCCTCGTTGTTTTCGCCAAGGCTCGGAGCACGCTGAATATCCGGCTTGTAGCTGGAGAGGAAGAACGGCAGTCCAATGGTCAGATAGGTGCCACGGGCTCCGCCTTGCTCCACCTTAGTGATGGTGCCATCAGCCTGGAGCTCTTCGTCGTCCTCAAGCTCTTTCCAAGAAAGTACGGGACCCACGGGGATTCCAGCATTGCCCAGAAGGGTGGTAAGCTCGTATTTGTCATGCTGCAACGTGAATTTCTCCACCTCGGCGTAGAAAGCATGCTTGTTCTTATCGCGTGCCTCCGCGGTGGCGAAACGTTCGTCGGTCAGCATGTCTTCGCGGCCGATGGTCTTGCAGAAGTTGGTGTAGGGCTTCTCTTCGCGCTGAACCACGATGTAGGCGAAGTCGTTGGGATCGGCCTTGTAATTCTTGCAACGATAGCACCAACCAAGTACCGCGCCGCCCTCGGCGTTCTCAGGTCTCGGTAATGTGTCACCCCAGGTGAATCCAGGAGTGTTGTAGCAAGCGTACCAATCAAGCTCGCCGAGGCGATCAAGCGCTTGCTGGTCGCGCAACTTAATGCGGCAGAGGTTCATAACGGCGTTTTGCATGGATTGATAGACATAGCACCCCTCACCGGTCTTCTCCCGCTGGAGCAGGGCGGCCAACAGGCCAATCAAAAGATGCATGCCTGAGTTGGAGTCGCCCAAAGCAGCGCCTGATTGGGTCGGGATATTGAATTCACCCTCATACCAGCCAGTGGTGGCAGCCGCGCCACCAGCGCACTGGGCTACGGGCTCATAGGCTTTTACGTTCTCAAAGCGAGAATGAGGATTGAAGCCTTTGATGGAGCCCATAATGCAACGCGGGTTGAGCTTATGAACATCGTCCCAGCCAAAGCCCGCTTTCTCGGCGGCACCCGGGTGTTCGTTTTCCACGAAGATATCCGCTTGCTTGATCAGATCGGTGAGGATCTTTTTACCCTCATCGGTCTTGATGTTGAGTTCCAAGGACTTCTTGTTGCTATTGAGGGTGAGATAGTAGAGCGAATCTTCATTAGGAATATCGCGCATCTGATGACGCGTAGCATCGCCAACACCGGGGCGTTCGATCTTGATTACCTCAGCGCCGAGCCATGCTAACATCTGAGTGCAGGACGGGCCTGATTGGACTTGGGTCCAGTCGACGACCTTAATGCCTTCTAGGGGAGCAGTCATAAGCGTTACACCTCGCCTCATATCGATCGACTCAAAGAGCCACGTTGCTAACCAATCACATGCCAACAATCGTTTTTTTGTCGGTACGTGCATTATAAGTTGGCCGCTTGAGGCCTATTTTTCGTGTAAGTGTCTTGATTACAAATGGTAACTCTCCCGGCAGATTTGTTACCGAGGCAGAGAACGCTTTCTGAGAGTGTCTGATTAAGCACTTTATTAAAACGCTTAATCAGACGTTTGCTTGGAGTGTTTAATGAGAACGCTTATCCTGAACACCTGTTAAGCGTGCTTAATTGTGGAGGGCGTCGAACTTCTCCTTCATGGTAGGATTTCCGCGGGTGAGGCGTTTGATGGTCAAGTTATCGGCTTTGTCATTGGCGAGACGCAGGTTGTTCTCGGAGCTGAGAAGCGCATCTTTTACCTTCTGCATCTGGGCGATGCTCTTGTCGATGGCCTCGATCGCCTCGCGGAAGCGGCGCGATGCAAGTTCGTAATTGCGTCCGAAGGCATTCTTGAAATCCTCGAGCTGCTTTTCGAAATTGGTGATATCGATGTTTTGCTGCTTCATGAGGGCCAGCTCATGACGATAGGACAGGGCGTTTTGCGCGGCATTGCGCAAGAGGGAGATGAGCGGGATGAAGAACTGGGGGCGGATGACGTACATTTTCGGATAACGGTAGGAGACATCAACGATGCCCTCATTGTACAGTTCGTTTTCCGGCTCTAAGAGGCTGACCAACACCGCATATTCGCAGTTCTTCTTCTGACGGTCCTTATCCAGCTTCGCGAAAAAGTCCTCGTTTTTCTTACCATGAGCCGTTTCATCCTGTTGGTTTTTCATCTCAAACATGATGGAGATGACCTCTTGG
>CANRPV010000062.1 GCA_947632575.1 uncultured Eggerthellaceae bacterium
CACCGCATGGGCGGTGATCTCGTTTTTGACTACCGACGCGCCGAGCATGGATCCCACCAGGCGGCGGGCGCTTCCGGTGGTGCCGGCGCCGACGATGCGAACCTCGCTCGGGTCGATCTGCGCTTCCAGCTCGCGCACGACGTTTTTCGAAGCCTGCGTGGGGTTGCCTTCGGTCCAAAGGTAGGACCTGGCGATGATCTCACGGTTCTCGTCGATGATGACGCCTTTGGTGGAAATGGATCCGATGTCGATGCCAAGGTATGCCTGATTCATTGCACGTTGACTCATAACGCTATCTCCTCGAGAGTTTCTGCTTCTTCGCTTGTTTCATGACGAGCATGTCGTAGAAGGCCTCAAGACGGGTGTCGAGGCCGGTATCGCTGGTTTGGGAATCGTAGGTCAGGTAGAGCACGGGGATCTCGTAGTCGGCGCTGATCTTTTGCAACAGCGGCTCGCAATCGATTTCCGGGGTGCAACCTGCGGATTTGGCGTGGATGAGGCCATCGAAGCCTTCATTGGCGTACTGATTGGCCGCCGCGATGGTAAGCGTCGAGGTGGGTCCCATGTTGTAGGTGAGGTAAGGAGCCGCCGAAAGCCGTAGGTTGGCTTCGTTGCGGGAGCGGATGATCACGTTTGTGAGGTTGAGCATCCGGTGCACCTCGATGCCCATGGCCACCAGCTTCTCGTCGAGGTTGAGGTTGCTGCGGCCGTCGATGGCGGTAAACATCTCGCCGACGATGCCGATCCGAATGGGGTAGGCGGGCTTGTGGTTTGGAATGGCTCTCATCTCGGCCATGGAATCCCGGAAGATCTGGTTGATGTCGTGGTCGGTCTGGGCGGTGTTCATGGCGTCCATAAAATTGGCCCACGCCTTAGCAAAGGAGCCGGGCACATCCTCAAAACCGGCGTTAGCCAGGTAGTAGTCGCGGGCTGTGTCCAGACGGTTGACCATGTTGGCCGTGGAGAGCAGCTGGCGAATGCCATAGGGGATATTAATGTCCGGATTGACCACCTTAAGGGTCTCCTTGGCAAAGCCGAAATAGCCCTGTTCGATACCCTGGGAGAAGTTGAGCAGCGTGAAATCGTAGCCCAAATCTCGCAGGATCGACTCCTGGAGCTCCCCGTAATAACCCAGGCGACACGGACCCCCGAACTGGATCAGGATGTCGGCTCCAGCCTCAAGCGCGTCGATGAAGTCGCCAAGAATATGCTTGAAGGGCGTGCAGACGTAATCCGAAGAATTTTGTACGCCGACTTCCTCGGAGTGCTTGGTGGCCTCGGGCAGCGGCAAAAAGTCCGTGTCGAGCACCTGCTCCACGAAATAGCGAAACGCGGGTTCGTAGTAGGCGTAGCGGAAGAAGGTGACCTTGAGACGCTTGTGGCGATCGCGCTTGGGCTTCTTCTGCTTCTTGGGAAGAAGGCGCGGCTCGTGCTGTACGTCCTGCTCGAAGGCTATGGCGGAGCGAGCAGGATCGACGCCTGGCAAGTGACTAGCCATGAACGTAGCCTCCTTTTTGCTGGAATTTCAGGATGTCCACGAAGCTCTCCACGCGGGTTTGGATGCCCGCCGTGCCGCTTTGAGCGTCGATCATCAGGTTCAAGATGGGGATGCCTTGGATGACGCGCATGATGGCGTCGTCGGTCATCGAATCAGGGCCGCAGGGAAACGCGCTGACCAGCACGATTCCGTTGACTTTCTCCTTGAGCTGCAGGATGGCGCCGATGAGCTCGCGGTTGATCACCCAGGGAAGCGTCGAGGAGAAGTCGAAGCTTTGTTTGTAGGCTTGCTTGTGATTGATCTCGTCGGCGTAGAGGATGGTCACGCCCATGGAAAGCAGGGCGTCGATCACGTCTCCGCAGATGTAGCGATCGTGAGTGATATAGGGATGGGCGACCAACAGGATGCTTAAAGGTTGCTCGGACTGACCGCTTTTGTCTTTGGCGACCAACTTGACAAGGTTATTGTGAAGCTTAAGCGTCTGCTCCAGATGAGCCGTCGCCTCTTTTTCGGCTTCCTGCTGAGCGCGGATAGCGATCTTATAGACCCGATCGGCCTCTTTGGGACTTGCCCCTAACGAAAGGGCGAGGCCGCTTAAGGCTTTCTGGCGCTCTTTGGCATCGCCCAGATGGGCGAATTCGCAGGAGAGCACCACCGTATGATTCTCTTGAAGTGCTTCGCGAAACGTGCTTCTTACCAGGTCAGGCAAGGATTGGAACTTCGTGCAGAAGCCTTGACGCGCATCGCCTGAGGCATAGCAGGGGACAAAGATCGCATCGCAGCGATCGAGCAGCCAGTCCACGTGACCCATATAGGTTTTCGAGGCGAGGCAGCACTCATCCACAGAAAGGGCGGTGCCGCGATCAACCAGGGCCTTATCGGTCTCGGGACTGATGATGACCTCGCGTCCCAGCGCCTCGAAGAAGGCCTTCCACATAGGTCCATAGCGGTAGTAGAGCAAAGCGCGAGGGATGCCCACGCATCTCACGTCCGCAAATTCTGCTTGGGTATGAAATACCACCGATCACTCCTGAACTATATCGAGATCAAATTGCAATCGGATTGAATTTCAATCTGGTTAAGCTTCAATCTGATTGCGTCGATCTAGTTGAACTGCATCTTGGATTCACAAAGCACCCATGGTAGCAGGGCAACAAGGCAATTATGTTAACAGATTAAACATTTTCCTTGTGCTGGCTCTTGTGACAACGCTTGTGCCAACCCTTGCGCTAACTCTTGCGTTGGCTCTTGTGACCACTCGTGCGTTGATTCTTGTGCCAACCCTCGCGTCGACACTGGGCAAAGAGGAAGGCGGCCGTTGCGGCCATGACAACCAGACCCAGACCGTCAAAGAGAATAAAGCGGTCCATACTGGCTGCGAGTTGGGCATGACCTGCGGGAAGACCCACGCGCAAAAGGCTTTCGCCAACAAGCCCAATGATTTGCTGGACGAGGATGATGACTCCGAGGGCTTGATGTTGCTTGGGACGATAGATGAAAAGCGGGTAGGTAGCATTCCACATAAGAAAGGCGATGCCGAGCCCTTGGATGGCGATCTGCCCCGGTAGGCCGGAAAGCTCATAGGCGCCCATAAAACCCGTCGGGTCGATGATGAAACTCAGGGCGCACTGACAATTGAGGATAAAGACCACAAGAAATGCGAGCCGTACCGCCCAAGAGGCGATGTCTCTTTTGGCGTTCACACTCGTGATGCCCGAGCCTTTGGTGTCCGCACCCTTGGCGTCAGCACTCGTGGTATCCGCACCCTTAGTGGTCGCGTTCGTGCTGGGCTGTTCTGTTTCTTGCCACTCCATGAGCCCAGTATAGAACAGCGTTTTGTCCTGCAACGACTGTCTGGGCAGTTGTTCACGAGGCGTTAGGCAACTATGGCGTTAAAGGTTTCAAGCAACTGGGTGACCGGCTTGAAGGCATAAAAAAGCACCCGCCGGAGCAGGTGCTTTTGCATATGATCTCAAAGTGGATTAAGAGAGAGCCTTGGTTAAATTCTTCATTTGATTTGAGCCCAGACCCTGGAGACGACGGTCAGCAGGAATTCCAAGCTCTTCCATAAGACGCTCGGTCTTTACTTTGCCATAGCCGGGGATGGCGCTGATGAAGGACTTAACCTTCATACGGCCGATAATGGGATCATCGACCTTCTTCAAAACGGAAGCGGGAGTGATTTTCCCAGCGGAAAGTTTCTTGGTAATTTCCGAGCGTTCGGCGCGTACGACGCGAGCTTTTTCAAGAGCGGCAGCGCGCTGCTCGGGAGTCATAGAAGGTGCAGGCATAATCTCTCTTTTCTCTTTGACAACACTTAAAGCGCAGGTAGATGACTTAGAGTTACCACCAAGTCGCGCGCTCCATAGTAACCGAATTTTGGCAATCTACGAGAAATTTTTTCGAAGAAAAAAGGTTAAATATTGAACCATTAATGACGGAATAAGTCAGAGTTCGCCGTAAGAGCGCCATTTTGAACTTTTGAAATCGCTATAATCTTTCTCAACGGAATATTGCTTTTCTTCTCGAAAAATGCGGTGAGCGGTAGTTAACTTCCTAAAGTTAACTCAAGATCATAGCCGAAAATCGTTTGTGAAAGGGTGGATTATCGTGCCGTTAATTAAGGTCTATGACGGATTCGTCAACAACCCTGGAGACATAAGTTGGGATCCTATTAAAGCGTGCGGGGACTTCGTTCTTTACCAGAGAACCAGCCGCGAGCAGTTTCTTGAGCGCATCAACGACGTGCAGATCGCCGTCACCAATAAGCAGATTTGGGATGAGGAGGCTTTTAGCAAGGCTCCTCATTTGGAGATGATCGCGCTCACTTCCACCGGCTTTAACGTGGTGGATTTGGATGCCGCCACGAAGCATAAGGTCGTGGTGAGCAACGTGCCGGCTTATTCCACGCCTGATGTGGCTCAGCACACTTTCGCCCTCATGCTTGAGATGACCAACCATGTGGGGGATGAGAGTGTCAAGGTCATGGCAGGCGACTGGATCAAGAGCCAGGACTTTTGCTACTGGACCCATCCGCTGATCGAGCTCGCCGACAAAACGCTCGGTGTAGTGGGGATGGGCTCCATCGGTCGCGCGGTCACGAAGATCGCCCGCGCCTTCGGCATGAACGTGATTTTCTACAACCGCACTCCGCGGCCGGAGCTTGAGGGTGATGGTGTGCGCGAGATGAGCTTAGATGAGCTCTGGGCGCAGTCCGACTTCATCACCTTGCATGTGGCTGAGGCTCCGGATACCGATAAGATCGTCAACGCTGAGAGTATCGCCAAGATGAAAGACGGCGTGTATTTGATCAACGCGGCGCGCGGCGGCTTGGTTGATGAGGCGGCGCTGCGGGATGCGCTCGTCAGCGGCAAGGTGGCGGGCGCCGCGGTGGACGTCTTGCGGCATGAGCCGATGAGTCCTGATTGTCCGCTTCTGGACGCACCACATATGATTATCACGCCCCATATCGCTTGGGCCACGCGGGAGGCGCGTACGCGTCTGTTTAAGGTGATCGCCGAGAACATTCAGGGCTTTTTGGCGGGCAAACCTCAAAACGTGGTGAACCCGGCTGTGCTTGCGGTGCTCAAGGAGAATGCTTAGCTCAACAAGCGGCGTTTAAGGGTGATGCTGAGCCCAGCAAGCCGTGTTGGATGCTCTCAACCCGCGTAAATAAAGCTTAAGAGGGTTAATATTTGTTTAAAGAGAGGCTCTTCCTCGGCTTTTTGCCTTGCGGCTCCGCGAATCTAGGTATAATGAACGAGTTCTGCGCAAATTGCTTGCGTAGCATGCGGAATAAGCTGGTTCTTTTTTGCAGAAAGAGGTATGCATGAACGTAAAGAAATGGGGCGCGGTAGCTGCTTCTGCCATGCTCGTGGGTGCTTTGGCTCTCACCGGCTGCGGCAATAAGGAAGCCGAGTCTACCGACGACACTGCCGTAGAGTCCGACGGCGGGTACACGCTGGTTTCCGATGGAACCATTACCGTCGCCGCATCTTTGGACTTCCCTCCGTTTGAGAACATGAACACCGAAGGCCAGGCCGAAGGCTTTTCCGTGGAGCTCATGGGTCTCATCGCTGAGGAAATGGGCTATGAAATCAACTATCTGCCGTCTGTCAGTTTCGACACCATCGTGCCGATGATCGCCGCTGGTGGCCAGGCTGACGTGGGTGTCTCTTCCATCACCATCACTCCGGATCGTGAGAAAGAAGTCGACTTCACCGTAAGCTACATGGATTCCAACCAAGGCATCGCCGTCATGAAGGATTCCGGCATCACCTCATTGGCCGACCTTGAGGGTAAGACCATTGGCGCTCAGAGTGGCACCACCGGTTATGACTGGGCTTCCGAGAACATCCCCGGCGCTGCCGTTGAGGCTTTCCAGGAAATGACCGCCGTGTTCCAGGCGCTGCAGTCTGGCCAGATCGACGCTGTGGCTTGCGACCTGCCGGTTGCTCAGTACTATGTCAACACCGCTTACACCGATGCTGAGATCCTTCTTGAGATCCCCACTGGTGAGCAGTATGGCATCGCTGTCTCCAAGGACAACGCTCAGCTGACCGAGGCTATCAACAACGCCATCCAGACTTTGAAGGAAAATGGCAAGTACAACGAGCTTTACGAGAAGTGGTTCGGTGTTAGCGCTTCCTAATCTAAGCCAAGAGTCATCATGTACAGCAGGCCGGCACAGGAGTGCCGGCCTAGCTGTTGTAATGCTTGCGACTCTGTTTGCGCTTATCGGCGCACTGAATCTGTTTGTTCTGCCGGTTCAAGCCCAAGCGCTTGAGACCGTGCGCTGGACCGCCAGAGCAAACAACGACGGCGGCACCGCCATCATGGGTGGTACCGGGACGCGGGTCACCTGGCAGGGACAGACCGACCCCGATGAATCGGTCACCGAAGTAATCTTCGACATGCCTGAGGGCACGGTGGTTGATGCGGAGTCTTCGACGGTGACCTTGCTCGATGGCCTGACGAGGCTTAGCTCGGACTACACGCTCAGCAGCCCTGAGAGCAATGAACTCGTCGTGACCTTTAATGAGCCCACGCCTCCCGGCTCTCTTATCATGGTGGAGATGAACCGCACGCTTTTGCCCACTGCCGGCGGTAGCGTCGCGCTCGTGGGCACCTATACGACCGTCGATGGCCGAAACCTTGCGCTGCCGGATAACGGCAGCGTGATCGAGGTGGTAACCGTCACCCCTTCCGAGCAACTTGCCAGCTGGCTTGGGGAGCAGGACTGGGTCAAGGCGTGGAATTCCAACACCTTCCTTCACCTATTCTTCGACCCGACTATCATGGTCACCTCGTTTCCGGTGGTGTTTGTGGGCTGGCTTTTGGCCTTGGGCCTGGTGGCTATCAGTTTCCCGCTCGCCATTCCGCTTGGTCTCATGTGGGCGTTTCTGCGTATGGCCAAAAACCGCTTCCTGCGCTTCATCGGCTCCGCCTACATCAACATCGTCCGCGGTACGCCGCTGTTCTTGCAGATCTACATAGCCTTCTTCGGCTTGCCGCTGATGGGGATCTCCATCGATAACTTTATTCTCGGCATCATCGTCTTGATGCTGAATTCCAGCGCCTATCAGGCCGAGATTTTCCGCGCGGGCATCCAGTCCATCGATAAGGGCCAGTTCGAGGCTTCGCGCTCACTTGGCATGAATGGTGCCCAGACCATGGCCTTCGTCATCATTCCGCAGACCGTTCGCCGGGTTATTCCGACGATGACGAGCGAATTTATCCTGATGTATAAGGATACGTCGCTGCTTGCTGCGGTGGGCGTCATGGAGATCATGATGTTCTCGCGCACGATTACGGCGGCGACGGGCAATATCACGCCTTATATCGTCGCGGCGTTGTTCTACCTGATCGTCACTATCCCGCTGACGTACCTGATCAATCGCATGGAAGCACGCATGGGCAAGCCGCGCACCAAGAAGCGCAAGGCTACGCAGGATCTGCAGGCCACCGAGACCTCTGAGGCTCAAGGTATGCAGGCTGGTCAAGTTGGTCAGGCCACCGAGGTTCAAGGGGCCCAGCCTAGCCAGGCTACCGAGACCGCTCAAGCCGCCCGGATTGAGATCGAGGCCTTGGCGTCGAGTGCCGATTCTCATGAGACCGGCGTAGTGCCTATGCTTGAGAAGGATGCCGAGCTGGCGGATGTGGAAGTGCTCAACCCCGCGCTGATGGATTATGGCACCGACGCGACTGGCGAAGTGGCTGCGGCCGAAGGCGGCGTTCAGGCAGCTCTGACTGGCGGAAAGGCGGCAGCTGGCGAAGCGACTGCTGCGGCAGCCGACAACGCACCTGCGTCAGGTAGCGCGACCACCCCTAGCAGTGCAACCCCAAGCGAGACGCTTTCGGCGAAGCAGGCAAGCCAGCAGCTGGCTCACCATGTGGATCGCAGTGGTCAGCCGGTGGTTTCCATCGTGAACCTCCAGAAATCATTCGACGAAACCGTGGTCTTGCGCGACGTCAACATCGACGTTCATCGCGGGGAAGTGGTCGTGGTGCTTGGGCCGTCCGGATCAGGCAAATCAACGATGCTTCGCTGCGTCAATCTGCTTGAGAAGCCCACGGGTGGCAAGATCTTCATCGACAGCGATGAGATCACCGCGAAAAAGGTCAACATCAACCAGGTCCGCACCCATGTGGGCATGGTGTTCCAGAGCTTTAATCTCTTCCCCCATCTGAGCGCGAAAGCCAACGTCATGCTAGCGCAGCAGAAGGTGCTCAAGCGCTCCAAAGAAGAGGCAGAGGCCATCGCCATGGAGCGGCTCAAGGAAGTGGGCATGGCGGATCGTGCCGATTATCGGCCTTCCCAGCTTTCCGGCGGCCAGCAACAGCGCG
>CANRPV010000063.1 GCA_947632575.1 uncultured Eggerthellaceae bacterium
CGTGAGCATCGCTATGAAAAACCTAAAAGAAAAACAATATATCACTGTTATGGAACAGGGCTATATCTTTCTGACCGACAGCGGAAGAGAAATTGCCGAGATGATCTTCGAGCGCCACGAGTTTCTGCGCGACTGGCTGATCAGTCGCCAGCGTTACTGGGGCAATCCCATCCCCGCCATTCACTGCCCCCATTGCGGCGTAGTGCCCGTTCCCGAAGAGGATCTTCCGGTGCTCTTGCCCGAGGATATCGATCTGGCGGCGGGGGAGACTCTCGCTACCCATGAGGGCTTTGCGGCTACGACCTGTCCTCGTTGTGGGGCTCCTGCTCGTCGTGAGACGGATACCATGGACACCTTTACCTGCTCAAGCTGGTACTACATGCGCTATACCGATCCTCACAACGACCAGGCTCCTTTTGATCCGGCTGTTGCCAACGCCTGGATGCCCGTGGATCGCTATATCGGCGGTATCGAGCATGCTATCCTGCATCTGCTCTACAGCCGCTTCTTTACCAAGGTGCTGCGGGATGAGGGCTTGCTCAACTTTGACGAACCCTTCGAAAACCTGCTTTGCCAGGGTATGGTTTTGGACTCGAACGGCGACGTCATGAGCAAATCAAAGGGCAACGTGATCGCCCCTGAAGACATGATCGCTCAGTACGGCGCTGACGCTATTCGCGCCTATATTCTTTTCATGGCTCCTCCCGACAAAGAACTGCTTTGGAGCGAGGAAGGTTTGGCGGGCGTTTCCAAGTTCCTCAACCGCGTCTGGCGCCAAATCTACGATCTTAAAGGACAGGCGGACGAGGAAAGCCTCTATCAAGCGGGCGCCTCCGAGGCCGAGGGGAGAGCCTCGAAGGCAAATCTTATCCGCGAGCGTCATCGTGTCGTGGGTAAAGTGGTCGATGACTTCGAGCGCAACAACTTCAACACCGCCATCGCCGCCATCATGGAGCTCTCCAACGCCGTAGGCGACTACCTACGTAAGCTGTCTTTCGAGGATCGCGCCGCCCTCAACCAAGAGAGCGACTTAGATACGGAAGTGGCAGAAGTCCTCGTGAAACTCCTTGCTCCCATCGCCCCCCATTGGGCGGAGGAACTGTGGCAGACGGTGCTCGGCCATGAAGATTCGGTCCATGTTCAGTCCTGGCCCGACTTTGACCCCGAGCTTGCCAAAGCCGATGAGGTTGAGTTGGCCGTGCAGGTCAATGGCAAGGTCAAGGCACGGGTGCTCGTTTCGGCCGATGCCGAGGAGGCGAGCATCCAAGAACTCGCGCTTTCGGCGGTGTCCTCTGCGCTCGAAGGTAAGGACATCAAGAAAGTGGTCGTGGTTCCGGGTCGCCTCGTAAACATCGTCGCCAAGTAAGCAATCGGGTTTCACCCATCGATCATCATTGAGGTCCCTTAGAGCCGCTAGGCGGCTTTAAGGGACCCTTTCACTATGTTTCTGCTGGTAAAATATGTGACCAGGAGATAGCCCCCATAAATCACCAGGGTGAAGAGCGCTGCCGCGCCCATTGCCATTGAAGGATCGATGGCCAAAAGGCTGAAGAGACTGTTGGAGATGGTGCTGATGGCGCAGGCAGTGTGACAGATCGCAAGACTGAGCGGCGCCAGGAAATAAACGAGCGTCTGGATCAGCAGGGATCGATTGAGCTTGCGACGCTCGCATCCCAGATGTGACAGAAGGCGATAGCGCTTCAGCGAGTCCGTGGTCTCCGACAGCTGCTGGATGGCGAGCAGCGTCGCGGTGGCGATGAGCAGCACGAGTCCGATGTAGATCGCCAGATAGGTGATCAACATGCGCAGACCGTTGGACTGGCTCCTCATGGCGAAACTGGAGCGGGTGCTGGTGAGAGGCCAGCGTCCGAAAGAGCGATAGGTGATGTTGTCGCCTTCAGCGACAACATCATTTCCGAGATCCTCGGGAGCTGCGTTATAGATAGTCGATACGTTGCCCCCGTCGAAATCGCTGTTCGCGTTAAGAGCGGATAAGACCAGATCACGCAGCATCACGTCTCCTTCTTCGTTGGGTACGGCGTACATGATGTTGAGGTAACTGGTGGTGGGAAGAGCCCCCATATCCCGAAGGTTCGTGATGATCTGATCAGGTACCACGATCAGCATCGAGTCGTCTTGCATGGAAGAGGTGGCGATCTTGACATCGTCCACAATGCCGGTTGGGTGCAGCGTGGTGCCGGAGATATCCAAAGCGGCATCCGCCGTGATAAGCGACTCAGCCAACTCTCTAACCGCTTCAAAATTGTTGAGGATGAGGTACTGATCGGCGTTGAGGTTCATCTCCGGCTTGCCCGTCAACGCCGCGAGGTCGTTTAGTTGCGACAAGGAGAGAAGACTTATATAGAGATTCGAGGTGTCGACTTCAAAATCCGGTTTCAGCGCGTCAGGAACTTGGTCCGTCAACACCTGGTAGCTCATCGGCGCCTCGTATATATCCACCTGGGCGGCGCTGCGCACCAGATCATCCCACTTCTCACCCAAAGAGGAATAGTAAGCAAGCATCGACCAGTCAAAAGCCTCGCCCGCTTGATAATCCTCAGGTACGATTTGCTCAATATGTCGGCTTCGGTCTTCGTAGAATTTTTCCCATTCTGTGGCACCGACCTTCGTGTTGCTACCATAGAGGGTGGTGTCGATCATGGCGACCAGACTCGCGTCATAAGGTGCCGCCTCGTCGATGTCTGCGGTGAAGAACTCCACGAGTCCCATGCCAATGGAGAAGGTGGTCAAGGAGAAAAAGAGCATGACGCAGACCACCCAAAGGGAGATGAAAGTCGTGTTTATCTTGGAGGAGAGCTGACGAAGGGTGAAAAGCGACAGGCCCTGGTAATAGATTCGCTTGCAGCGTCTCAGGAGCGTCAAGGCGAAACCCGAAAGCGACCAGAAGAACAGGAAGCTTCCGATGAGCATGAGCACGGTCGCGCGTATGAACTGACTGTCGATGTACTGAAGCCCGTTTTCCGCAAGGTCTTGGTAGGCGAAGAACAAGATGACGATCGAAGCCGCAAAACCCAGCAGACTCAAGCCCACGTTATGGACGCTGACGCGCTCGCTCTTTTCCTCTCCGTGGAGCAAATCCACCAGGTTGTAGGCGTTGACCGTGATGCCATTGAAGAGCGCTACGACCAGATAGATCACGAGAAAGTTGATCAACGTCGCGATGAGGGCATCCCACGAGAAGACAAAAATGTAGTCGCTCATGGTCATGTTGAACATAAGCGCCGTCACAAACGAGAGACCCTGTGAGAGGGCTATGCCCAAAAGCAGCCCGAGCACCAGCGATACGAGGCCGACGAGTGAGGTCTCCAGAAGCACGATGGCCGTGACCTTACCAGGGCTCATGCCAAGGGTGATGTAGATGCCGAACTCCTTTTTCCTCCGTCGTATGAGAAAGCGGTTCGCGTAGACGATGAGAAAACCCAACACAAAGGCCACTGCAAGGGAAAAGATGCCCATCATCGTGTCCGTGATGGAGATGATGTTGAGGCTGCCTTTGGCGTCGATCTCGGCGAGCAGCGACTGAGAGGTGATCGAGTTAAAGGCGTAAAAAACCGCGACGCCGAAGAGAAGGGTCACGAAATAGACCGTGTAGTCTTTCAGAGAGCGACGAATGTTGCCGAGGGCGATTTTAGCGATCATGGGCGATCTCACCTCCCATGAAGGCGATGATCTCCATGATCTGGGCGAAGAAGTCCTCTCGGGTGGCATCTCCGCGTCTCAGTTCGCTGAAGAAGGCCCCGTCCTTTATGAAGATCACCCGCGTGGTGAAGGAGGCGGCGAAGGCGTCGTGGGTCACCATGAGGATGGTGGCGCCGAGCGACTCATTCATCATCTCTAAAATCTCAAGCAGCAGAGCCGCACTTCGAGAATCCAGGGCGCCGGTGGGCTCATCGGCCAGAATAAGGGTGGGATCCGCCACGATGGCCCGGGCTGCCGCCACTCGCTGCTTCTGGCCTCCCGACATCTGATAGGGATACTTTTTGAGAACGCTTTCTACGGCAAGGGTTTTGGCGATGGCCTCTACTTTCGGAGTCACCTCCTTTGTGGGAATTCCCTTCAGCGTGAGCGCCAAGGCGATGTTCTCAAAGCCGGTCAAGGTGTCTATCAGGTTTGAATCTTGGAAGATGAAGCCCAGCTCATCACGGCGGAACTTCGAGAGGGCGCGTCTTCCGAGACTGGTGATGTCGCGGTTGTTGACGAGGATATGGCCGCTCGTCACCCGATCAATGGTGGATATGCAGTTGAGCAGCGTGGTCTTGCCGGATCCCGAAGGGCCCATGATGGCGATAAACTCTTGAGCATCGACATCGAAGCTGATGCCGCACAGGGCATGGGTGATGGAATCGCGGCTCCCGAAAACCTTTTCCACGGCGCGCACGGAAAGTAGCGTGGTGGGCGTGCTTTGATAGCGGCTTCTCGAGAAGGCCTCAGCGCCCTTGCCGCGAAGCTTGGGGTCATCGAGGTTTTGTTGCTGAGTGTGGGCTGGTCGGCTTACGGATACCTCAGTCATAGATCCTCCTTTTACTCATGGTAAGGATCATGCTAGGAACCTTCTCGCGACACTGCCATCGATTCGACTTACGATCGTCTTACATTTTTGTAAGGCTGAGGTGGCGGCGATCATGAGGGAAACCGAGCAGCACACGCGTGCCACTCCCTTCTTCGCTTGCCAGCGTGATGCTTAGGCCCATACGTTCGGCCATCTCCGCCACCAAATAGAGCCCGATGCCGGTAGCCGAACCTTTCGCCCTGCCGTTTTGGCCTATGAAGCCCTTGTCGAAGACGCGCGGCACATCAGCCGCTTTGATGCCCATTCCGTTGTCGGCGATCTCCAAAATCGTTTTGCCATGAGGGGTGTTGGCGTTCTCCTCCCAGCTGCGAAAAACCACCGAGGTCGCCTCATATTTGGCTGAATTGGTGATGATCTGACCTACCATGAACCGAAGCCAAGAATCATCTGCGAGCACCGTCTCAGAATCGGCCACCTCGATTACCGGAGTCGTCTTGCACTCGATGAGGTAGCGGGCATACTTGCGGCAGGAGTCTTTGAGCAGCTCAGCGAGCGCAACCTCATGGATGTGATAGTCGTTGGCAAGCGACGCCATGCGGGCATAGTACAAGACCTGCTCCACCTGAAGCTCTGCCCGGTCGAGCTCCTTACTGAGCTTAACCGCTTGCTCGCCGTGCATGGTGGCGAGCATGAGCCTTGAGGCGGCGAGAGGCGTTTTGATCTCATGAACCCAGAGCTCGATGAACTCGCGATAGTCCCGAAATTCCTTTTGTCTGAGGCCTATCTCCTCTCCGGATTGGCGAGATAGGTCTTCGACGATGGTGTAGGCCACCTGTCCATCGAGGAAATCCGGCCATTGGAGCAGTGATGGCACCTCATAGACGTGCTGGACCTGATCCACAAGCTTGATGGCGTCGTCATAGAAACGATAGCGTCGTACGTAGTCGCTTCCAAAGAGGAAAAGGTAGCCCAAGAGAATGAAACCTTCGATCACGATGATGGCGGCGAGATTAAGACCGAAGGCGGGAAGCATTACCGCTAAGCCGAGAAGAACGACGCCGGCGATCAGGAGCTGAAACCAGCGATCCTTCAGATAGCTGCCGAGACTATAGGAGGGAGGCTGCGTCATAAGGCATCCGTACAGAGACAATAGCCGATTCCGCGGCGGGTCTCGATGCAGGCGGCCGGCAAACCCAGATCTATCAGCTTCTTGCGCAATCGATTGATGTTGACGGTGAGCGTGTTGTCATCGATAAAGGCATCCGATTCCCAGAGCTCCTCCATGATCTCCTGACGGGAGAGAATGACATCCGGTTGGCGCATCAGCAGAGCGAGAATTTTAAGCTCGTTGCGGGTCAGTTCGGCGGATGAGCCCGCATACTCTGCCGAGCCGGAATCGAGATGAAGGGAGAGCCCCTTTATCCTGAGCTCCGCGTTGCTCGCGCCGTTGGAGCCTTGCTGGCGTCTGATCAGCGATTGAATACGCGCGAGGAGCACGGCGGGGCGATAGGGTTTGGTCACATAGTCGTCAGCGCCAAGGTTCATGGCCATAACCTCGTCGAATTCCTTATCCGATGAGGTAAGGATGATGATAGGAACCGATGAGATCTTTCTCAATTCCCGGCAAATCTGAAGGCCGTCGGCACCGGGAAGCTTCAAGTCGATGACCACGCAATCGGGATCATGGCGAACAGCCCGCTCGGCGGCCTGGGCGTACTTATCCTCTAAAACCGCCTCATAGCCCGATAGCTCAAGGAGATGAGCCAGCTCATTTTTTAAGGCCTCGTCGTCTTCTATAATGAGTATCCGTGCCATGGAAATCAGGCCTTTCCGCCTCAGTCCGCCGGTCGCACTTGGCCGACGGGCTTGGTGAGAATGGTAGCTGCGTCAAAGAGGATAACCTGATGCGAGCCTCCTGGTGGCAACCGTAGGTAGATGGTAGCAGCGTTTAGGATAATTGAGGAAGGAATCAAAAGCTATGGAGGAACTTCCCAGCGGGAAACTTGATCCTCGGGTGAAAAACGTTTGGCGCATCAATGACGCCATATGGATAGCTCTTGGATCTCTTAGCTGCATTATTCCTTTTGCCATCGTTGGAGCCTTCGAGCCTCTCGACTGGATATTCGTGGTTCTCATCATTGAGATCGCCGTGAGCCTTGGGCTCTTTATCCTCTTTTTGGTGGTGCTACCTCCTTTGCGCTACATAAGATGGCGCTATCATCTCTCCGAAGATTATCTGGACATCGCCAAAGGCATCATCTGGCGCAAGCGCTACATCATTCCTTTTATTCGCGTTCAAAATACGGACACTCGTCAAGGGCCAATTCTGCGGCTCTTCAGCCTCGCCAGTGTGACGGTAGCCACCGCTGCCGGAGAACATGAGATACCGGGATTGCGAATGGATGTGGCCGAACAACTGAGGGATAAGGCCGCCGAACTGGCCCGTCTTGCCCGGGAAGACCTGTGATGGACGCATTTCCTCAGGGTCGGCAGAAAGTCCACCACTCCTATATCTGGCTGGGTAGTCTGCGAAGCGCTTTTGCCCTCTTCATTGCCTTATTGATCACGGTCGGCACCTCCTTCGGTATGGCCGCTTTGTCTGTGCTCGGTATCCTGAGCGCCGATGAGGGCGACTACGAGGAGTTCATGGCCTGGATCATCCTCATGCCGCTGATCGCTCTAGTCGCCCTGGTGATAGTGGGGATCATCGTGGCCTACCAGGTATTGTCCTATCGTCATTTGAGCTATGAGCTCACTGATAGCGAGTTTAGTTTCTATAAGGGAATTCTCAACAAGCAACGGGTTCATGTGCCCTATCAGAGAGTCCAATCGGTGGATCAAAAAGCTAGCCTGCTTCAGAGGATCTTCGGTGTCTGCACCGTTTCTATCAGCACCGCCGGTGGCGCTTCCAATAAAGCCATCGTTATCCCTTATGTCACGAAGGAACAGGCTGAACGACTGCGCGGTGAGCTTTACCGCCGAAAAATGGCGAAATTGGAGCCTTCTTTCAGCGCTCAGACAGAGACTCTCCAAACGGGTGAGGCTGCAAGCCTCAGTGAGGGATGGAGTGCACATCAAAGCGCGGCATCTTCCGTAAGTTCACGTTCCGGTAGTCCCTCGGCTGGGGTCGCTAGTGCTGGTCAAGGCAATATCTTGGACAAGCCGGCCGAGCTCTGGGATGAATTTAGTGGCATTTTCGGCGGATCCGAGGTGGCGGGTGGAGCTGTCAGCTACGAGTATGGTTTGAGCAACAAGGAGTTGCTTTTCACGGCACTTTCCAACAACACCACATTTCCCGTTATCGTCATCAGCCTATTACTCGGCATCATGGAGATGGCGAGCAATCTGGTCATGATCATGCCGGGTGCCGAGGATGCCGTCTTTCAAGGTCTCTCCACGACAGCGGCTGCTATGGCCGATGAAGGCACGGTCTTCGCCGTGATCGGATCCATCTTAGGCGGTATTTTCGCCTTCGCCGTCTTTTTGTGGGCCATCTCCTCCCTTGGTACCGCTTTAAGCTACGGAGGTTTTCACGCGCGCCGGCGCGAAGACCGCATCGAGGTGGAGCATGGTCTCCTTCAGCATCAGTTCCAAGGAATCGCGGTAGATCGCGTGCAATCGGTCACTATTCGCCAAAGCTTCATCCGACGCCTTATAGGCTATTGCGAGATCAGCCTTGGTAAAGTCGATGCCAATCTCAGTGACAACAGCGATTCTGAGAATAAGGGAGTAAGCCAAGGCGTGGTGATCCATCC
>CANRPV010000064.1 GCA_947632575.1 uncultured Eggerthellaceae bacterium
CGGTCCCAAGGGTATGGCTGTTCGCCATTTAAAGCGGTACGCGAGCTGGGTTCAGAACGTCGTGAGACAGTTCGGTCTCTATCCTCCGCAGGCGTAAGAGAATTGAGGAGATCTGCCCCTAGTACGAGAGGACCGGGGTGGACGGACCTCTGGTGACGCAGTTGTTAACCAATAGCACCGCTGCCTAGCTACGTCCGGAACGGATAACCGCTGAAAGCATCTAAGTGGGAAGCCGTCTTCAAGATGAGTTCTCTTTTTGGTAAGGGCCCAGATAGACTATCTGGTTGATAGGATGCAGCTGTAAGCAGGGCGACCTGTTCAGGCGAGCATTACTAATAGCCCGAGCTCTTCTCTGCTAATAATACCTTGTGACAATGGCTTTTCTTGTGAAGCGCGCATGCAACCGTGAAGGTGCTTGCTTATAAAGAGCGCCTCCGGTAAGCGGGACCATAGAGAGGGGGATCACCCGATCCCATTCCGAACTCGGTAGTTAAGCCCCTCATCGCCGAAAGTACTGCGGAGTAGTCCGTGGGAGGATAGGGCGTCCCGCCTACCGGGGGCGCTTTTTCATTATTGTGCTATTTCACTTTTCTTAGACCCTCTTTCAACAGAAGCGCAGTCCCACTAAAATAGTGCGGCAGAGATAAAATATGCGCAAGTATCTGCGCAAACGTCTCTCCTTATGGTCAATAAGGCAACTGGTGAACGAGGTTGAGAAGATCCAAGCTATGCATTTCGTGAGGGGAAGCGAATGCCTTCGGTAAGAACGCCGTCCAAGTACATGCCGGCGCTCGATGGGCTTCGTGCTTTCGCTGTCATTACGGTCATAATCTACCACATGAACGCCACGGTTTTACCCAGTGGTCTCCTCGGCGTGACGGTATTTTTCGTTCTTTCCGGTTACCTCATCACCGGGCTTCTGTTCAAAGAGTGGCGTGAGACTCATAAGATCAATCTTCCGCAGTTTTGGCTGCGGCGTGTGAGGCGTTTAATACCGGCCATTGTGTTTATGCTCGTGAGCGTTTTGGCACTCACGGCGATCTTCTCTCCTGAGATGCTCACCAAATTGCGCAATGATCTTGTAGCGGCCCTTCTCTTTGTCACCAATTGGTGGTTTATCTTCCAAGATCAAAGCTATTTTGAGGTGATGGGCGCTCCTTCGCCCGTAACCCATTTCTGGTCGCTCGCCATCGAGGAGCAGTTCTACATCATCTGGCCTCCGCTGCTCCTTCTGCTTTTCAGCTTTAAGGTGAGGCGCAAGAACCTTCAGCGGGGTATCTTGATCGCCTCGGTGATCTCTGCCTTGGCGATGGCGCTGCTTTATAACCCGTTAGCGGATCCATCGCGTGTGTACTATGGCACCGATACGCGGGCATTTTCCCTGTTGATCGGCGCATGGCTGGCATTTGAGTTTCCGCCTGAGCGCATCAGGGGTCAGGGGAGGCGTCCCCTGGACGGGCGAGCGCGTACCTACGTACACTGGGCTGGGATCGCCGCTTTTATCGGCATTCTGCTTCTGATGGAATTCACGAACGGCTATTCACCCTTCTTGTACCGGGGCGGTATATACCTACTTTCAGTGCTGACGGCGGTGCTCATCGTAAGTCTTGTGGATGAGACCTCGATCATCTCTAAAATCTTCGCGCTCAAACCCTTCGTGTGGATCGGACAGCGCTCCTACGGGATTTACCTTTGGCATTATCCTTTGCTGCTGCTGATGAATCCGCGCAACTTTACCGGCGAGATTCCCTGGTATATCTACCTTGGGGAGATGGCCGTCGTCTTCGCCGTGGCGGCGTTTTCCTATCACTTTATTGAAAACCCCATCCGTCACGGGGCTATCGGTCGCTTTATTCTCGATGTGCGCTCTGGAAAGACAAGCGTCTCTGCTTTTCTCACGCAACATAAGATTCAAGTCGCCTGTTCAGTGGTGCTTGTGGGCGTGGCCGTGATTGGAAGTATCGTCGTTCCACCAACTTCCAATAAAGCCGCTGAGTTGTTCGAGGCGAGAGGCGAGACGACCCCAGCTCCGGATGCGGCGGTTACCACGAACGAAGAGGGCTATCGAGGCCTTTGGGCGACTTTGTACGGCGTGATCCCTCCCGAAGAGATGTTTGATACGTCGTTGAGTCCCGAGGAAAGGGCGGAAAACACCGACATGCTCATAATCGGTGACTCGGTGGTGGAGGGCATCGGCCTCTACGGATACTTCGATTCGAGGTTCCCTAACGCCACCATAAACGCCGTGTTGGGACGTCAGCTCTATACCGGAAAAGAACTCTACGCGGCTGAGGTAGAGGCGGGCTGGAACGGGCCGGTCGTGATCTTTGAACTGGGGAGCAATGGTGTTGCCACGAAAGACCAGGTGGAAGAGATGATCGCCTCGGTTCCGGAGGGCAAGACGGTCTTCATCTGCAACGTTAGAACCCCTGAGGCGCTGCAAGACATCAACAATCAGCTGTTTCAGGAAGCCATTGAAAGTCACGACAACGTTCATCTGATCGATTGGTATGGAGCAAGCGCTGGTCATGATGAGTACTTCGATGGTGATGGCACTCATCTGACTCCGGCGGGATGCGATGCCTACCTGAACCTTATTCGCGAGCGCGTGGCTGACGTGCTCTACCGGTAAGGCGCCTAATCGACGAAATGTCCTGACGCTGAGGTGCTCTATCGCTGAGACGTCTTATCGCTGAGAAGTCCTGACGTCGAGGTGCCCTCTTGCCGATGCGCTCTACCGCTACAACTTTCTATCGCTGAAACGTCCTATTGACGAGCCGAAGTTCACTTCAAGTTCTTGCGGGACTTTCTTGTGTCTGTTTGATGACCTATACAGGCAATCTTCTATTTAGGGTAAAATGTATATCTGCGCTTAATGCGAGAGGTTTCGCTATGTGGCGATTGAATGAGAAACTGACATACCGTATCAAAGAGCTTGGCTGCCTTGTTTTAACGGCAGCTCTTCTTGTGGGAGGCATTTGCCTCCCTCCTTTTGGTACCCAAGCATACGCCGCCACTGAATTCACCGATTTCGAGCCTGATGAAACCCAGAAACTCATAGAGGAAAGCGCAGCGCTCTATGAAGAGGCCACGGCTCATGTCGAGGATCTCAAGAAACAGATCGAAGAGAACAACGCGCGCATTGATGAGCTAGAAAAAGACATACCTCATCAAAAGGAACGCAGCAATACGGCTTTACGAGAGCTCTATAAGCTCAATCGGGACGGAGCATCTCTCGTTGATTTGATTCTCTCGTCCGAGAACTTCTCCGATCTCTTGAGCCGTTTTGACTATGTCGACTATATCCATGAGCAGCATGTGGCTACGCTCAACTCTCTTTTGGATATGCAGACCGAACTCAAGGAGACGCGCGAAGAGCTCAGTGCCGCCCAAAAAGAGGCGGTCTCTCAGCAAGAGGTTGCAAAAGCGGCCCTCGAGGAGGCTCAGCAGGCTCGTATACGGGCACAAAAGGCCGCCCAAGCCCGAGCTGCGGCTGAAGCGGCTGCCGCCGCAAAGAGCAATCCGAATTCGGATGCGACCCCTGCCAGTGCAAACGCTTCTACTCAAAGTCCTGATGGACAGCCACCAGAATCGCAAGAGGGACAGCAGGCTCCTGACGCTCAGGATCCGGCTTCGGGATCAGGGTCTCAAAACACCGGTTCATCCGTGTCGCCCGATGGTGCGGATTGGAATCAGGAGCGCTCAACATTTGTTGATCAATGGGCGTCTCGTATCGATGCCTATTTGAGTGGGTCTCCCTTAGCTGGTGAGGGGCGCGTGTTCGCAGAAGCAGCTTGGGACTTTGGAGTAGACCCTCGCTGGTCGCCGGCCATCTCTTGGGTGGAAAGCTCAAAAGGCGCGTCTTGCTTCAGACCTTACAATGCGTGGGGCTGGGGCGACTGCAGCTGGGGCAGTTGGGATGAGGCTATTCGCGATCATGTAGCCGGCTTAGCGCGAGGTTATGGATACTCCCTCACAAAGGAGGCGGCTCAAAGATATTGTCCGCCTACCTGGGAGGATTGGTATTACAACGTGAGCGCCGAGATGAACTCCATCTAGGCTTCAGACAATTTAGGGTCCTGAGGATAATGTCTGTCATTCGATGAGCCTTGAGGAGGAATGGCTCATCGAATGTTTTATATGAGGGTTTATAGAGCTTGAAAAGCAGGGGAGGAAACGCCAAGTCATGAGTGGGAAGACTCAATCTAAAGAAGAAAGCTCTGAAAACAATAGCGAGAAGGGTCTTGACGAACTCATCGAAACGCTCGCTCAAGGAAGCCGTCGTGAACGCCAGCAAGCGGCCGCTGAAATCGCCGCCATCGCGAAGGAAGACGCCCAGCAGCTTGCTGGCTCGATAGCGCCTTTGGTCGATGCGCTGAATCGACCCGAGGCTCAGACTCGCTGGGAAATCTTGGACGCTTTGACCGAGATCGTTGTGGTGGATGCAAGACCTTGCGAAAAAGCGCTGCCCGGAGCTGAGACCGCGCTCTTTGATGAAGACAGCGGACCCGTACGGTTGGCGGCCATGCGTTTTCTTTGCCGTTATGGCTCCACCACCGAAAATCGTTCCGAGAAAACTTGGCCGCTTATTGACGAGGCTATTCAATGCTACCATGGCGACCTGGAGTTTCAGGATATGCTCGTCGCCGTCGTGGAATTTTCCGGCGGCAAGTTATCCAAGTCGGTCAAAGAAGCGCTGAAGGAGCGCATGAGCTTTGACGCTGTCAATGGTCGCGGAAGCTTGAAAAAACGAGCGGCTCAGATAATCGAAAACGTATCCTAGCGAAGAGAAGAGGACATTCATGGCACGGCATAGCGTAACCTTAATTCCCGGCGACGGGATTGGCATAGAGACTTCAGCAGCCATGCAGGAGGTGGTTGCTGCGAGTGGCGCCGAAATCGATTGGGAGGTCGCAGAGGCGGGCGCCCAGTGCATGGAAACCCAGGGCACTCCTTTACCCGAATCGACGATCGAGGCGGTAAAGCGCAATAAGGTTGCCATTAAAGGCCCCATCACCACACCGGTCGGTACGGGATTTCGCAGCGTCAACGTAGCCCTGCGCAAGACCCTCAATCTTTTTGTCTGCCTGCGTCCCGTCCTGTCGCTTCCGGGTGCCGGCGGACGCTACGAGAACGTGGATCTCGTCATCGTTCGCGAGAACTCAGAGGATCTCTACGCTGGTATCGAGTTCGAGGAGGGTACGCCTCAGGCCCTCGAGCTCATCGACTTTATCGATAACGCGGGCTTAGGTAGTATCCGTAAGGACTCGGGTATATCCATCAAGCCCATCTCGATAACGGCTACGCAAAACATCGTTCGTTACGCCTTCGAATACGCACTTAAGCATGGACGCAAGAAGGTTACCGCTGTTCATAAGGCCAATATCATGAAGCATTCGGACGGCTTGTTCCTGCGCGAGGCGCGGGAAGTCGCCAAGGAATATGAGGGGCGCATCGAATTCGAGGATCGCATCGTTGACGCTTTCTGTATGAATCTGGTCATCGATCCCGGTCAATTCGATGTGGTCGTCTTCCCGAACCTCTATGGTGATATCGCAAGCGATCTTGCGGCCGGTCTGGTGGGTGGCCTTGGTATCGCACCGGGCGCTAATATCGGCAAAGAGTACGCGGTTTTCGAGGCGGTGCATGGTTCGGCGCCGGATATTGCGGGCAAGAATCTTGCGAATCCGACGGCAGAGATCCTTTCCGCCGCGATGATGCTCGATCATCTGGGAGAGCTGGATGCGGCAAGTCGTATTCGTGCGGCGGTTCGCTCGGTCTATGCCGACGGTCAGTGTCTGACTGCCGATATTCGTCGAGCCACCGGCTCTGATCTGCCGGCAGCGACCTGCAGTGAATTCACTCATGCCTTGGTTGACGCTTTAGAGAACCTCTCGCTTTAAACTAGGAGATAGAGTCATGGCCGAAAACCCGTTTGAATCCATACTGGATGTCGATGGAACCCTTTATCGCTACTATCCGGTAGCTGGCATTAAGGGAAGTGAGGAGCTTCCTTACTGCCTCTCGGTTCTCCTTGAGAACGTTTTGCGCAATGCCCGAACCGAAGAGGAGGGGCGCGAGCTCGCCCAGCGTATCATTGACGCCGCTTTGGCGGGTCAAGCGGGTGATGAGGTAGAATTTGCTCCCGCGCGCGTACTGTTCCAAGACTTCACCGGTGTGCCGGTATTCGTTGACTTCGCCGCCATGCGCGAAGCGTTTGCCGATCTTGGTGGTGATCCCCAGACAATCAATCCGAAGGTCCCCTGCGATCTGGTGATCGATCACTCGGTCATAGCCGACGAGGCGGGGACAGCGGATTCTCTCGATGAGAATATGAGCTTGGAGTTCGATCGCAACCAAGAACGCTATGAGTTTTTGAAATGGTCTCAGCGCTCTTTCAAAAACGTGCGCATCGTGCCTCCGGGAAGGGGTATTTGTCACCAGCTCAACATTGAGCAGTTTGCCAAGGTCGTTATGACTTCCACGGAAGGCCAGGATGCACCCCTTGCCTATTTCGATACCTTGGTCGGTACCGATAGTCACACGCCGACCGCGAACGGTATCGGCGTTTTAGGCTGGGGAGTAGGCGGTATCGAGGCCGAGGCGGCGGCCTTAGGTCAGCCCATTACCACGCTGGTACCTCGGGTGATCGGCGTGAAGCTCACGGGGAACTTGCGGCCCGGAGTTGCGGCCATGGATGTCGCTCTCACCTTTGCCGAGATGCTGCGCGCTAAAGGCGTCGTCGGCTGCTTCGTCGAATGTTTTGGCGAGGGCGTGAAAGCGCTGAGCGCCACCCAGCGGGCTTGTATATCAAACATGACGCCTGAGTATGGATCTACCTGCACGCTCTTTCCCGTCGATGACAATACCCTTGACTACCTACGTTTGACTGGACGCAGCGAAGAAAGCCTCACTCTGATCAAAGCTTACGCTCAAGCCCAGGGATGCTGGGGCTCGGATTTTGGCAGCTCCAGGCGTTATGCCGAGGTGATTGAGCTGGATTTGTCCCAGGTGGTTCCCTCTATCGCTGGTCCCTCGCGACCGCATGAGCGTATGGATTTAGCTGCCATGGCATCGCGTTTCCCGCAGATATGCGCCGATCGCAAGCTCGAAGATATCGAGGTGGAGATCGATGTGCTTGGTGAGAACCAAAGGCTTCGCCATGGCGCGCTCGCCATTGCCGCGGTGACCTCGTGCACGACGGCGACGGATCCTGCCATGATGCTAGATGCCGGTTTGCTCGCCCGCAACGCGGCGAAGAAGGGACTCAAGCCGAAGCCCTGGGTGAAGACCATCTTCGCGCCTGGCTCTCACGCCACCACGCTTCTGCTTGAGCAGACCGGTCTGCAGTCATATCTTAACGAGCTTGGCTTTTTCACCTGCGGCTTTGGTTGCATGAGCTGCATCGGCAACTCGGGGCCGCTCATGGCCTCCATGCATGCCATCGCCAATGATATTGAGCTTGCCAGCGTTCTTTCGGGAAACCGGAACTTCGAGGGACGAATCTCTCCCGACGTATCACAAAATTATCTGACCGCTCCGGCGCGGGTTATTGCTTACGCGATCGCCGGAACGATGAACATAGATCTGATGAATGAACCGCTGGGCTTTGACGATGAGGGCAATCCAGTCTATTTCGAGGATATTCAATCCGATCCGGAGGAGCTTAGCGAGCTTCTCAAGGAATTTGTGAACCCCGAGCTCTTCGCCTTGGGATCTGAAGGTACCTATGAGGGCTCCGAGTCTTGGCAGAACCTAGATGCGGCGCCAAGCGATGTGTTTGCTTGGGATCCGGTTTCGACCTACGTACGCAAGCCCCCTTACTTTGATGGTATGCAAGCCGAGGCTCCAACGCCAAAGCCTATCACCGATGCGGCTATACTCGCCAGCTTCGGCGATTTCATCACCACTGATCATATTTCGCCGGCCGGAGCCATCGCGCTCGATATGCCAGCCGCCCGCTATCTGGGTGAGCATGGCGTGGCCATCAGCGATTTCAACACTTACGGCGCCCGTCGCGGAAACCATGAGGTGATGATGAGGGGTACTTTCGCCAATGTGAAATTGCAGAATAGGC
>CANRPV010000065.1 GCA_947632575.1 uncultured Eggerthellaceae bacterium
CTTGAGCTCAGCTACACTGACGCGGAGAAAAAATCCTATCGAGCAATACGCTTTCGCTTTGTAATGGTGGGTTTAATCGTTTTTGCGTGTGGCATCGCGGTACTTTTTATTCTCCGAGCGTTCTCTTTGGATCATGTCGCTACCGGGTGCGCCTACTGCTTTTTCGCCGTGTCAATTTGGCTCATTGTCCACGGAGGAATGGTTGCCAAGAGAAGCGACATCTATGCTTATAATTTCGAGGCCCTGAGGCATTTCTCCATCTATTCTCTTGAGGCCAACCAAAAAGGTCCTGATCGTGACCTTATCCTGAAGGCGAAGCTGGCGAGTATGCATGCCCAATCCGCCAATCGGGTCATCTTTACCGCTTCTGCTATCGCGTCTTTTGCGCTCTATATGCTTCCAAGTATCAAGACCTCATGGTTCTGGGTTCCGCTGGCCATCGGTGGCATTGCTGCGATGTTGATCTTGCATGAGGCTATGGAGCATTCACGGAAAAGCTTCGCCACCTCTAAAGTGCCTCAGGAAACTCCTGATGTGCCACCGGTGAAGCCAGATAAGCTAACCGATGAACTTCAGGCGAAAATAGACGAGGGCATCGATAAAGGAAAATCTACGCTTCGTTAAAATCGCTTACTTTCAGTAGTTCTGCAGCCCACAAACAACACACGTCGAAAAACGCATGTGCCCAAGAGAGGCAATACTTGCGTTTGTAAGTTATCACCCAAGCCAAGCTGCGAGGTGCATTTCCTTAAGCGACGGTGATGCCAAGCACTTCTTTGGCCAGCAAGCCGATAAGGAAGGCTATGAGTGCTACTCCCAAGGATACGACCGCCATCTGAGCAAAGCGCTTTAGGAAAGGCGTATGGTTCGCAACGGCGAGATAGTAGTTGAAGCAAAGCAAGATGATAATGACCTCAGAGAGCATGATCCAAAACGCGAGCGCGTACATATTGTCTGGCAGGATCAGGTAGGGAAGTACCAACAGGATGACCGCAGCTAAATAGGAGCCGCCCGTCACAAGTCCGGACTTGAGGGCATCATTGGTGCCATCTGCCTTGACGGCGAGGTAATTGGAGGCAGCCATCGAAAGCGTGGCGGAGATTCCGGTCACGATACCGGTGAGCGCCACGATCTTTGTGTTGCAAAGAGAAAAGGTCACACCAGCGAGGGCACCGGTGATCTCCACCAAGGCATCGTTTAAGCCAAGTACGATGGCGCCCACGTAATGGAGGCGCTCTTCGTCGATGAAATCAATCAGCTCGCTTTCGTGGCGTAAGCATCGCTGATAGTAGGTCTCCGCGCGAGGATCGATCTCCTTCAGCTCCGCATAAACCGACTTTGAAAACTGCTGATGAAAGTGCATCCGCCGACAGGTGAAGGTAGTACCGAATAATTTTGTATCGGCTTTGAAAAGCAGAAAACGAGCGTTTGAGGCCTTGACCTTGGTACCGCTGATGCTTTCGAGATAACTCAGGTGCTCGGCCTCCTCATCAGCCATGTGCTCGAGGATCTTTTTGTTGCGCTCATCCTTTTGCTCAGCAGCGAGGTAGCGAAAGCCCTTTTGAGCGATCAGCGAGTACTTCTGAACTTTTATGATGCGTTTGATAAGAGCCGGACTTACAGGGCCGTGGAGATGAGCGACAATACTTTGCTCGGAAGTGCTTTTCATATCAGATGGAAGCTTCGGAGACTCGGCCTGGCTGGTATTGTTCGAAGGGGTAGGGTTAGCGTCCATCGGTGGTCTTTCTACTTGGCCTTATGTGATTTGTAAGTATGCTATTTATGGTAGTCAATAGATTCCATGAATACCAGTTACGGTGCTTTACAGTTTGATGACCAAAAGGGCATATGAAAGGGCAAACGAAAGGGTTGGCGCATGAGCGGATTTGCCGAGAAAGTCTATGAGGTCGTTCGCCAGATACCGAAAGGCAAGGTTTTATATTACGGGGCTGTGGCCCGAATGATCAATGAGCCACGTAAGGCGCGTTTTGTCGGATTTGCTCTTCATCAAAATCCCGAGCCGTGGAAAGATGGCGAGGGGATCCCTTGTCATCGAGTGGTGTTTAAGGATGGGAGCGTCTTAACCGGTTATGTCTTCGGAGGTCCTGAGGTGCAAAAGCATCTGCTTGAGAGTGAGGGCGTGCTCTTTCTTGACGATAATCATGTGGACATGAACGCCTGTCTTTGGGATGGATCCTCGTCAAGCGACGAGGACTTTGAGGGTCCCACTGCACCTCCGGCAGATTTTGATTGGGCACGCGAGTTGCAGGACTGAGTGCACCGCGTGCGGATGAGCACCGATTAGCGATCAGAGGTGCAAGACTGAATAGCCGGGCACGGGCATACCAGGCCGTTAGCTGAGCGCGAGCTTACTTTTTGGCGCCGCTTGCTTTCTTCTTTTCACCAAACTGACTATCCCGGTGACGAAGGGCGAGCACCACGAAAGCTGCAAGCGCCATCAGACAAGCTATAGCCACGAGCACGATTTGGTAGGAGCCGGTTATATGAATGATGGTGCCGAAGATAAATCCATTGGTGACGCTCGCGGCGCATGAGGCCATCGATATGCGCGAATAGATCTTCGCGTAGTCATAATTGCCAAAAGCTCGCTCGGTGAACACTGGCATCATGACGTTCGTGGTTCCATGGAAAAAGCCGTAACCCACCGCACCAGCAAAAATGAGGGCAGAGAAAGCGCCTCCGAAGCAAAGCGTCAGGACGCCCAGGATACCGAAGCCGAAACAAACCATGGTGCCCAAATAGGGGCGACGGTCGCTTAGAGCTCCCATGCCCAGTTTCGTTACCACCTGTCCACCCATAGCACAGGATCCCGCCATGGCTCCAAGAAGGGGCCAGGTGCGGCTCAGTGCCAAAGAATCCACGTAACTGGGGATGATGTAGTAGGTGTACATGCAGAAATTCATCAGAAAGCAGAGCACCAGCAGGAGCAAGAACACTCGGGAGTGGAAGGCCTTTTTGTCATAGGCAGCTTTCGACATCCCAGTTTGGTCTGGATTCGTGACATTTTGGGTTTTTGAATCAGTCTCATCCGCGCCGTAGGGCTCAAGTCCTTTGTCCTTGGGAAAACTGCGAATGCAGATTATGCAGATGGGAACCGTCAGAGCTGAGAGGGCCGCAAAGACCAGATAGGTATGAGACCAGCCGATGCTTAAGATGAGGGATCCGCCGATAGTGCTGAATAAAAAACCGCCAACGCCCGCGAAGGCCATGATGAGACCGACGAAAAACCCTGCTCGCTTATGAAACCAGCGGTTCACCAGCGTCGAGGGAGCCATCAGATTGAGCATTGTGACGCCGAAGCCCATGACAAAGGCGCCTGCGAAGTATTGCCAGAGACTGCTTACAAAAGACAACCACACGAAATCAAGGCTTATTAAAGCGCAAGATCCGGCCACGCAGATACGCGCGTCCAGTTTGTCGAGCATCTTTCCCATAAAGGGAAGGGTGAGAAGCCCTGCGCCCCAGAGAAAAGAGGTGTAGTAGCTCAAAACACCACTGCTGACGCCTAATTCGTTGGAAAGGGCTGTGTAGAAGATGCCTGCGCAGTTGATGCCCAAGGATAGAGGAATGCAGATAGCTACTATGAGGGCAAATACCACAAAGTAGCCGAAAAAGACTTTATTCGCTCCTTGAGCCATGCCTGGCTCTCCTTAACGATCCTCAACAAATGATCTCTTGGCCGATCAATAAATGATCCACAAGCCGACAATCCCGAAAACGAGCGCTACAAGCGCTCCCCCTACCACATCACGAAGGAAGTGCAGGCCACCCGCCACGCGGCAAAAGGCCACACCACAAGCCAATATCAGCAAGATGATTCCCACTGGAGGCAGGTAGCGTAACCAACATAGAGCAATGATAAAGGCTGAATAGGTATGACGGCTGGGAAATGATTTACCGGATCCTTCTCGGTGGAGGAGCGGAGCTTGGCCCGTCACCTCGTATGGTCGTGGTGCGTTGTAGAGGGAGCGAAAGACGCTTACCGCTACAAAGCCCAAGGCGGGCACAATAAGCGATGGTAAAAAGAGCTCCCGCGCGAAGAAGAGCAAAAGGATAAGCAGCAGGGGATAGAGGACGACAAAGATGAGGGTTAAGGCTTTATCGGCGCTATCGAGCCACTTCATGGATGCCATAGGCAGCTTTAATCGATTTCGTCATATGCAAAAGCATCTTTACCAAGATGGATCTCCTTGCCATCGCGGATCATCTGCCGGTACTCGGCGGTGGCGGTAAACACGACATCGGAAGACGAGTTGAGTGCCGTCTCGCACGAGTCCTGGATCACGCCGATGATAAAGCCGATGGCGACCACCTGGATGGCGACATCGTTGGGAATGCCGAACAGGGAGCAGCACAGCGGAATCAACAGCAAGGAACCGCCAGCTACGCCAGAGGCGCCGCAGGCGGATACCGCTGCCAGCACCGAAAGAATGATCGCTGTGATGGGATCCACCGAAATGCCTACAGTGTGAGCGGCCGCCATGGTCATCACCGTAATGGTGACCGCGGCGCCGGCCATATTGATGGTCGCACCTAAGGGGATGGATACGGAGTAGTTATCTTTATCAAGTCCAAGCTTTCGGCAAAGCTCCATGTTCACCGGGATGTTTGCCGCGGAGCTCCGGGTAAAGAACGCCGTGATGCCCGAATCCTTCAGGCAACGAAGGATAAGCGGGTAGGGGTTTTTACGGGTGCAGATATAGACGATGAGAGGATTGGTTCCCAAAGCGATAAAGAGCATGCAGCAGACCAAAACCAAGATGATACGGCCATATTCCACGAAGATATCGATGCCGCTGGTGGATACCGAGGTATAGACCAGACCGAGAACACCAAAGGGGGCTAAGGCGATTACCCAGCGGACGATAGTAGAGATGGCATCTGCCACCGAGCTCATCACGTCTTTGGTGTTTTGGGATGCGGCGCGAAGGGCGATTCCGATCAGCACCGCCCATGCCAAGATGCCGATGTAGTTTGCGTTGATCAGCGCATCGACGGGATTGACGGCAATGTTCATGACAAGGCTCATGAGCACCTCGCCGATACCCGATGGTGCTGCGTTTTCTACGACTGAGGACGTGTCAAGAGTGAGCGTTGTGGGGAAGATATAGCTGGAGACGACAGCCACTATTGCCGCTACCAAGGTGCTTATGACATAGAGCACGACAACGGTCTTCATAGTGCCGGCACCCTTAGCGTTGCAGAGGGCGCTTATAACAAGGAAAAGCACCAAGATAGGTGCGACGCTGCGCAAAGCTGATACGAAGAGGTTTCCTAGGAGCGTGAAGAAGTCGATGCCAGGAATAAGAACAGCCAAAATGACGCCGATGACCATACCGACGAGAATGCGCTTGATGAGGCTAATCTCGTTATATTTCTTGATGATTCCCTTAATGCCCATGCTGATCCCCTCGAAATAATGTCTCCTATGGTGCGGGCGAAAGGACTTGAACCTTCACGGGTTGCCCCACCAGAACCTAAATCTGGCGCGTCTGCCTATTCCGCCACGCCCGCACTGAGATACTTTCGACGCTTACTTGGCCTCTTGTCTCGAAGCGCCGTTAGGGGCAATCATACCAAAGATGGGAGGCACCAACCAAAGCTAACGGCAAAGTACTCTTGAAAATGGATCCCTTAGGGGCGCAGTGGCTTGCAGTGGCTAGAGCACGTATAGCACGAACTTGGCATATGTGCGATAATCGCGGATTAGCGCCATAAAGCAAAACCGCCGGCGTATAAAAGCGTTGGCCGCGCCTTACATTAAAAGAGAGAAGACGTTTTATCAAACGTCTTCTCATAGGTGAGATCCGTTTTGTCAGTTAAAGGAAGTGACCGTGGAAACTAAACTTGAGAACCTCGAAGATAATAAAGTGAAGGTCGACGTCGTTGTTTACGCGAAGGATGTCGATCAGCGCATAAAGAAAGCCTACCGAGATTTTGCCCATCGCTATAGTTTCCCGGGATTTCGTCGTGGCAAGGCTCCTCGACCTGTTATCGACAACGCCCTTGGCGCTCAGACGGTGCTCGCAAGCGTCACCGAAGACATCGTCAACGAAGTGTTTCCTCAGGTATTAAGTGACGAGCAGCTTTATCCCGTGGCCAATGCCGATTTCGACAAGGATTTGATGGTCGAAAACGGCAAGCCCTTCGAATTCTCCTTCACCTTGGAAGTGAAGCCAGATCTCGAGCTTAATGATTACAGCCCGGTTGCCATCGAGCTGCCGATTTCCGGTGCCACCGACAAGGAGATCGATGAGCAGATCGAAAGCCTGCGTACCCATTATGCGAGCTATGAGGATGCACCGGCTAATACTAAGATGAAGGCCGAAAACGCCATGGACATGGCGCTCGTGGTCACCAATGAGGAGGGTGAGCCTATTCCGGGTCTCACCAGCGACTCCCGACTCTATGTCCCGAGCACGGGTCTGTTCTCTGATGCCTTTGAGGAAAAAGTCATGGGCATGAAGAAGGGCCAGACCGAAGAGTTTACTCTTGAAATTCCCGAGGATGAGAAGGCCATTCTCTTTGCCGGCTTGGCGGGTAAAACCGCAAACTTCAAGGTCACCTGCAATGCCGTCAAGAAGCGCGAGCTGCCGGAACTCACCGATGAGTGGGTCAAGGATGCTATGGGCTTCGAGAACTTGGAAGAAATGCGCCAGCGTGTGGTGGATTCCATCGTCGCTCAAAAAGAGAGCGTCTTGCCTCGTATGAAGGAAAACGCGGTGCTCGCCGCCTTGGAGCCGCGTCTGGTCGGAGATGCTCCGGAGAGCATGGTCAAGCAGGCCGAAAGTGATTTACTCCAAGACTTCTTGAATCAACTTCAAAGCCAAGGTGCCAACTTGGATCATTGGCTGACTCAGCAGAATCTCGATTTCGATCAGTTCAAAGAAGATGTTCACGCCCAGGCTCATGACACGGCTCGCCAGGATCTCGCCCTCGACGCCTATGCTCGTCATGCCGGTTTGACCACCGATGACGAAGAGATCGTCGAGGAGTTCCGCAACGCAGGTGTCGAGGATCCGGAGAAGACGGCCAAGGAATGGCGCGACAGCGGTCGCATCCAGCTCATCCGCCAGGGCATCATTCGTGGCAAGGCTGTTCGGGAGCTTATGGATTCCGCGATCGTCACCGAGGTTGACCCTGAGGTTTTAGCGGAGAAGAATAAGGCTGAAAAGGAAGCGAAGAAAGAGAGGCAAGCATGAGCATAGAACGCGTCCATAATGCCCTTATCCCCTATGTAATCGAGCAATCTCCTCGTGGAGAGCGCAGCTATGATATCTATTCCCGTCTGTTAAATGATCGCATCATCTTTTTGGGCGAAGCAATTGATGATCATGTGGCCAACTCCGTTGTGGCTCAGATGCTTCATCTGGAAAGCGCCGATCCTGAGAAGGATATCTCGCTTTACATCAATTCGCCCGGAGTCTCTGTGACCGCCGGTCTCGGAATTTTGGACACGATGAACTTTATTAAGTGTGACGTTTCCACCATTTGCATCGGCGAATGCGCGTCCATGGCTGCTGTTTTGCTCTCAGCGGGGGCGAAAGGAAAGCGCTACTGCCTTCCAAACTCCATGGTTTTGATTCATCAGCCCAGTGGTGGCGCCCAGG
>CANRPV010000066.1 GCA_947632575.1 uncultured Eggerthellaceae bacterium
TTGAACAGATGCGCAAAAATTTCAGAAAAGCGGTCAATTCGCGCGTGGCGGTTCTCGTCGTCGTGTTTGTGCTGCTGATGCCGTCGCTGCTGCTGAAGATGGCCGCAAGTGCGTGCTCGTTCGTTGGGAGACCAACCCTGATGACTTGGCCGGCATGATCGCCGCCGAGGGCATCTTGACCTCTCACGGTGGCAAGACCAGCCACGCTGCCGTTATCGCTCGCGGCATGGGCGCTCCCTGCGTCTGCGGTGTTGAGTCACTGCGCATCGACGCTGAGAAGAAGGAAGCTGCCGTAAGTGGCACCGACATCGTCATCAAGGAAGGCGATGTGGTCTCCATCGATGGTACGACCGGTATCGTCGTTCTCGGTCCTGTGGAACTGGTTATGCCTGAGCTCACCGGTGATCTGGACACCATCCTCGAGTGGGCCGACGAGTTCCGTCGTCTCGGCATCCGCGCCAACGCCGACAATCCTGATGATGCCGAGCTGTCCCGCAACTTCGGCGCTGAGGGCATCGGCCTTTGCCGTACCGAGCATATGTTCCTTGGCGATCGTAAGCAAATTATTCAATCCTTCATCCTCAACGATGATGAGCTCATCCGCGAGAAGGCCGTCAACGACCTGCTCAAGGTCCAGACTGAGGACTTCTATGGCATGTTGAAGGCCATGGACGGGCTGCCAGTGATCATTCGTCTGCTCGACCCGCCGCTGCATGAGTTCCTGGACAATCCGCGCGAGATCGAAGTGGATCTGGCTCGTATGGAAGTCTCCGGCGCCGATGCTGCCGTTATCGCCGAGAAGCGTGAGCAGCTCGATAAGGTCGACTCCTTCGCAGAGCAGAACCCGATGCTTGGCATGCGTGGCGTTCGTCTGGGTATCGTTTACCCGATTCTGCCCGAGATGCAGGTAACCGCTATCGCTACCGCTATGGCTCGCCTGAAGAAGGAAGGCCTCAATCCTCGTCCCGAGATCATGATCCCGCTGGTATCTGTGCTTCCTGAACTCACCACGCTCGAGCGTCAGTGCAAGCAGACCATCGAAGATGTTTCCGCTCGTGAAGGCGTAGAGCTGGAGATCCCGATCGGCACCATGATCGAGCTGCCTCGTGCCGCCATCATGGCTGACGAGATCGCCACGGTTGCCGACTTCTTCAGCTTCGGCACCAATGACCTCACCCAGACCACTTTCGGCTTCAGCCGCGACGACGTGGAAGGCGAATTCGTTCCCAAGTATCTCGCTGACCACATCCTGCCTTACAACCCCTTCGCCACGGTTGACAACGGCGTTGCCAAGTTGGTTGAGATGGGCGTGAAGCTCGGCAAGGGTGCCAATCCTAAACTTGAGTGCGGCGTTTGCGGCGAGCATGGCGGCGATCCTGATTCAATCGATACCTTCAACAAGATCGGTCTGGATTATGTGAGCTGCTCACCCTATCGTGTGCCTGTTGCTCGTCTTGCGGCTGCTCAGGCTGCCCTTAAGGCCAAGGAGAACTAATAAGCGTAACGCTTTATGAAGCTCCTCTGAGACGAAAGAACCCGCGCCCTCAGGCGCGGGTTCTTTTTTGGTATACGGGCTCGCTGAAGACTAGAATGTATTGGGATAGATTGAGCCAAAGGAGAAAATCCATGAACCTGAATAATTTACCGAGGACTCTTGAGTTCACCTCTAACGAGGGACAGGTTGTGGACTATCCCCTAGGTTTTCCCATGCTCAAGATCATCGATCAAACGCGGCTTCCCTATGAGGAGAGCTATCTTTATCTCTGCGATTGGCATGAGGTGATCGACGCCATTGCTAAGCTTAAGGTTCGCGGAGCTCCGGCTATTGGCGTTGCTGGCGCTGCGGCGGTGGCACTGCGGGCGGCAGAGTATGCGAAAGCGACCTTCGACGAGAAGAGCTTTAGCGCCCTCGATGATTGCCAGCTTTTTGTTATCGATCAAAGCCCGTTCGATCCGGAGCTTTATAGGATCTCTCTTGAGTTTACCGGTAACTTAGTGAAGGCAGCCCGGCCCACAGCCGTCAATCTAGCCTGGGCGGTGGATCGCATTTTGGCTCGGGCTCAAGAGGTCATTCACGACGCCTTAGAGGATCGAAGCGATCACCCGGACGGCGAGATCACACAACAGCTTATGGGACGTCGGATCGCCGATGATCTCTTCGATTTCGTAAAGACTATGGAAGCTGAGGACGAAAAGGCCAATCGGGCTATCGGGGCTTACGGGGCGGATCTGTTGGGGGATCACTGCAGAATGCTTACTCACTGCAATGCCGGAAGTCTCGCTACCGTCTTTTACGGAACCGCCCTTGGGGTGATCTACAGCGCTGCCGACGAGGGAAAGATAGAGCGAGTCTATGCTGATGAGACTCGCCCTGTGAATCAAGGGGCGCGTCTAACGGCTTGGGAGCTTTCTCGTGTCGGTATTCCCGTGACCTTGATCTGCGATTCCATGGCCGCCTCCCTCATGGCACGTCGTGAGATCGATGCCGTTATCGTGGGGGCCGATCGCATCGCGGCTAATGGGGATGTGGCGAATAAGATCGGCACCTATGGGCTTGCCATTGCTGCGAACTATCATGAGATTCCCTTTTACGTGGCAGCACCTCTCTCAACGATAGATTTTGATATGGACAACGGCAGCGCCATTCCCATAGAACATCGTGACGGGATCGAAGTGATCGATCCAAAGTGGGAGGGACTTGAGATCTATAATCCTGCGTTCGACGTGACGCCCGCCTCACTTGTGAGTGCGATCATCACCGAAGCGGGCGTGTATAAACCCTCCGAACTCAAAGCGAGACTTCTCTAAAAGGCCTTATTAGAAGCCTAATTTATGCTTGAGCTAACTATCTCTTGACAGGAAGCCCCTCTCTGCCTAAACTGTATATATCAGATATGTACAGAAATAACAGTTAGCTATGAAAGGCACAGAGCGATGAAGGGGGTTCTTTTGGAGATCATCCTTTCAAACGGAAGCGATAAACCCATCTACGAGCAGATAGAAAGTCAAATCCGTCGGGCCATTCTTGAAGGGGTGCTCAAGGAAGGGGAGGCGTTGCCTTCTATCCGCTCTCTTGCCAATGATTTGCGGGTGAGTGTGATCACCACCAAGCGAGCCTATTCGGATCTTGAAACCCTCGGATTCATCGAGACCGTGCCTGGCAAGGGGAGTTTTGTTGCAGCCCTCAACATTGAGCTTGTGAGGGAGGAGCATCTCCGCCACGTCGAATCCCATCTGGATCAGGCGGTCGAAGAGGCGCAGGAGGCTGGACTGAGCGCATCGACCCTGCGCTATATGCTTGATGAGCGATTATTGGAGGGACTCAGCGATGACGCCATTGCTCGAGATACAACAGCTCACGAAAAGCTACCCCGGCTTTAACCTCGATGCCGTGAGCTTTGCGGTGGAGCCAGGCCAGGTAGTAGGTTTTATCGGAAGCAACGGAGCTGGTAAGACCACCATCATCAAAGCGATCTTGGGCATCATCTTTCCTGATAGTGGAACCATCTCTCTTTTCGGCCAGAAGCTCAGTCCCACCTCTCCATTGCTTTCGCCTCTCAAGCAGCGCATTGGGGTAGTTTTCGATTCCTGTGATTTCCCGATGGATATGTCCGTCGAAGACGTCGGCAGGATAGGGAAGGCTTCCTACGATGCGTGGGATAAGAGCGCTTTCGATGAATTCATTCTGAGCTTTGGGCTCGAGAGGCGCAAAAGGATCAAGTCCTTATCCCGAGGTATGGGTATGAAGCTCTCCTTGGCTGTGGCTCTCTCTCACAAAGCCGACCTTCTCATCTTGGATGAGGCAACGGCGGGGCTGGATCCGCTTGCCCGCGAGGAGATCATTGATCTTTTGCGGCAATTTATGGAGTCGGAGGGAAAAGGCATCCTCCTTTCGAGCCATATCACCTCCGATCTGGAAAAAATCGCCGATGAAATCATATGTATCGATCAAGGACATATCGTTTTTGATGATGCAAAGGACAGCATCTGCGATTTGGCGGGCATAGCTCACTGCAGACAATCAGATCTTGAGCTCATAAAAGCTTCGAAGGGCTATGACGTCGGTGAGTTGTTCTACCGAAGCTTACCTTTAAGCTCTGAGCTTTTAGTGTCCAATCGCTTCGAATTTAAAGAGGCATTTCCTCATATCAGTTGCGATAGGGCCTCGCTCGAGAGCTATATGGAACTCATTTTAAAGGGAGAGATACTTTAGGAAGGATGCCCTGTGAAGGCAGCACTTTTGGCTGATTTATTAAGCGTCAGACGAGTTCTTGTGCAAACCGTGTTGTTGATGGTCGCCGTAAGCTTTTTTGTTGCTTTCACGACCGAGAATCTAACGATTGTTGGAGCGATCATCGCCGCTTTTCTTCCCTTTAATTACGTGATTAATTGCGCCGCCTATGACGAATCAAACAATTGGGAGAGCTATCGTTTGGCGCTCCCGTTCTCTCGGCGGTCGGTGGTGTTAGGGCGCTATGTTGGGGTGGCGATCGTCGCACTTATTTCCGAATTTGTCGGTATCTTTCTCGCCAGTCTTATCGCATGCTTTGGCTTTGTGGGCTCATCGGGATCAGGCAATCTCGCTGCGGTGGGTGGTTCTCTGACTTCTTGGGAAGCGTTTTTGCCTGTTCTGATTCTTACGACGGTGGTAGCTGCAAGCGTTATTCTTGCTCTTTGCAGTCTCTACCTGCCCCTTGTCATGATTCTTGGCTATAAGCGAGGGTTTAGCTTTATCCCTGTGATAATCATCTCGCTTCTCTGCGTTCTCCCAAGCATTTCGGGAGAGGATCTGAGCGTTTTAGGAAATCAGGTATTTGGCGGTTTCTTTGATTATTTAGGTAACCTTGCTCTGGAGGGTGGTTTTGCCTGGTTAGGACCGATCCTTCTTCTAGGAATCGGTATTACGCTCGTGGCTCTTCTCATCTTTAGTCTCAGCGCCGTTTTGACCACCCGTGTTTATGGCCGAAGAGAGTTTTAGCCGGAAAGAGTTGTAAGCGAAGATATAGTCTTAAAGGGGATACATTGCGTGGAGGTGTCATACCCTTGCGGAGTGGGGAGATCCTTTCGCTCAATTGTTATTCTTAATCTGCAGCATGTCGGCTCTATGGCTATAATTGCCCTATCTTGGTTACCCGAAATGATATAGCTACTTCTTTCTCTGCTGCGCTACCTATAATGCTCGGTTACGTGGCTATTGGCCTTCCCTGTGGTATTCTCTGCAGCTCCATTGGTCTTAATCCCTGGCAAGCATTGCTTCTCTCTTATCTGTTCTATTCCGGTGCCGGCCAGTTTATGATTCCAAATATGTATCTCGCCGGAGCGAGTGTGCCGTCCATCATCGCGAGTGTCTCTCTCGTCAACACGCGGCAGATGCTCTATGCGGCCTCGTTTGCCAAAGAATGTTCACGCTGCTCTCGCATCCTTGCCTTTTTCTTTGCGGCGACGGTTACCGACGAAAGCTATGGGGTAAGCATCAAAAAGTTCGAGGAGGGGAACTGGTCGGTCAAGCAGGCTTTCATGGTCAATCTTTTCTCCCAGTCCTCTTGGGCGTGGGCCAATTTCGCCGGCGTGCTTATCGGCACCTCTGTCAATGTTCCTCTTCCCATCGCCGCTTTTGCAATGACTTCAATCTTTATCTGTCTTTTGGTGACGCAGAAATTGACATCGATCAACATCGTAGCCATGGTCTTTGCCATGTTTGGTGTTTTCGGCTGTAAGGTCCTTGGACTTAGAGGTCCCGCGATTCTGATCGGCGCCATTATCGGTGTCGTCTTTGCCTCTCTCTACGGGTTCGCGAGCGGGCAATTTCCCAAAGCTTCCGGGGATTCGGTGGATGAACTATGAGCTGGGATGAGTTCTGGATCATATTCGCAGTTTGCGCGGTCACCATTCTGCTTTGTCGTGTCGTTCCACTTTTTGTATTGAAAGGTCGGGAGCTGCCTCAAGGCTTTAGCTATGCGCTCGGACTGATTCCTCCGGCGGTCTTCGCGGCACTTGTAGCTAATGATCTTTTGAGCCCCGAGATGTTCGATGCGGGTCTTTGGCCAGCGGCTGCGCCTCTGATTGCGGCTGTGTGTGTCGTGATTATTGCGCTTAGGACCAAATCGCTTCTTTGGAGCGCTTTAGGGGGAGTGGCTGCTTATGGCCTCCTTTTGTTGCTCTAGATCCGGTGCTGTACCAATGAGGCAATTCTTATTTAACCTTGTACCGCAAGAACGTCTCAGCGCTCAGGCGAAGACGAGGGGCTAGGGGTGGATTGTGGCGGAGCTCATCCACATCACGCACCCGATCAAGCCCATCTATGATGAGTATTCACGGGTTCTCATGCTTGGCACTATGCCGTCACCGGCTTCCCGAGAGGCAGGCATTCCCTACGCTCATCCTCGAAATCGTTTTTGGCCCGTCTTGGCGACCCTTTTGGATGAACCCTTGCCTGAGAGCGTGGAAGGTAAGCGGGCGATGGTGTTGCGTCATCACATAGCCATTTGGGATGTGATCGCCTCGTGCGATATCGCAGGCGCGAGCGATGCCAGTATACGCAATGCCGTGGGCAATGATTTCACGCCTTTGCTCAAGACGGCTCCGATAAAGGCGATCTTTACGACGGGAACTAAAGCCACGCAGCTGTATCGTAAGCTTTGTGAGCCGATGGTGGGCCGTCCTTGCATCGGCCTGCCCTCCACATCTCCGGCTCATGCGGCGATGAGTTTTGATCAGCTGCTTGCGCGCTATCGCGTTATTCTTGATTATCTTTAAGAACCTCGGGCAGCTCCGGGAATGAGCTGCAGAGAAGATCAGGATGGGCGGCTAAGAGCCGGGATTTGCTAAACATGCCCCAAAGAGCTGCGATAGTCAGGCAACCCGCACCATTGCCCGCCTGCATGTCGAATGGACTATCGCCGATGTAGGCGCAGTGGTCGGGGGCAAATCCCAGTTGCTCGGCGCCAAAGATTATCGGAGTTGGATCCGGCTTATAGAGTGGACAATCATCGGCGCCGATCAGCACATCGAAATAATCAAGGATGCCAAGAACCTCAAGGCCATGGGCGGCCAGTTTATGCATCTTAGATGTTACGACCCCCATTTTGTAGCCGCTGGCTTTGAGCTGGGCGAGAGTCTCGGCGACGCCGGGAAAGCCCTTGATGCTTTCATCGTGGGTTCGATGGTTATGCTCTCGGTAGACGCGGCAGAGTTCGTCATGGACTTGCGGATCCGGGCTTAAATCCCACATTTGCACCGAAAGAGGTTGGCCTACCTTGGCGAGGAGTTGCTCTTCGGGGAGATCTTTACCGAGCACTTGCTTTACCGTATGGCGAAACGAATTCAAAATGAGGTCATGGGTGTCGACTAAGGTTCCGTCATTGTCAAACAAAAGAGCTTCGACTTGAGCCAAGATTTGCCTCCGTTCTGTACAATAATGCAACTAGTCTAGCAAATTCTCGATTCCGAGAAACGATCAATCAGGAT
>CANRPV010000067.1 GCA_947632575.1 uncultured Eggerthellaceae bacterium
TCGAAGAGCAGATCCATATCCTCGATGTTGCGGCTGCCGATATGATGCTCCGCGGTGCCGACGCAGAGGAAGAGCAGGCTTTTCGCCATGGCATGGAACAGGATGAGGAAGGCGCCAGCCCAGACTGCCTCAGGTGTTCCGACACCAGCGCAAGCCGTTATCAAACCAAGGTTCGCGATGGTGGAATAGGCCAGCACTCGCTTCGCGTTGGACTGGGAGATGGCCATAAACGAGCAAAGTAGGAAGGTGATGCTTCCCACGAGCATAACCATAATGGAAGCTACGGGGGTAACCATTAAGACGGGAGCGAGCTTCATCAGCATGAAGACGCCAGCCTTAACCATCGTTGAGGAGTGCAGCAAAGCACTGGTGGGGGTTGGAGCAACCATAGCTCCCAAAAGCCAGGTGTGGAACGGCATTTGAGCCGCCTTGGTGATGCCCGCAAACGCGAGGGCCACAACCGCAAGTGATGTGACCAGCGGGAAATGAGCACCAATGCTGATGAATTCATAAAGGGAGAACGTACCGATTTGCGTCGCGCAGATAAAGAGCGCGAACACGAAGGCAAGGCCGCCGGCCAGATTCATGATGATCTGGCGGAATGCGTTGTGGATGGCCTCGTCGGTGCGGGTGTATCCGATGAGCAGGAAGGAACAGACAGTGGTTACCTCCCAGCCGGTGAACATCCATTCCATGTTGTTCGAATAGACGATCACAAACATGGCGGAGAGGAAGATAAACATCAGACCGAAGAACGTCGGGCGACGATCAGGGGCATCCTCGCCGGCATGCTCTTGGAAATCATGCATGTAGCCAAGCGCGTACACGCAGATACCAGATCCGATGACGCCGATGATAAATGTCATAAGGATAGTCAGCGAGTCGAAATACAGCCCATACTGAACTTCGATTTCCCCGGCAAAGCCAAATTCCAATACCAGCGCAAAGACAAGCTGGCAAAACGCCAAAAGCGCCGCCCACACGTTCTTAAAGCGATAGCTGAACCACAGAATAATGCACACGAGCACAACGCTGATTGCCGTACAAATATAATCAATGGCAAGCGATGAGAACTCGATGAGTATTATCGGTGTTCCTATGTGGGTAAACACCATGATCAGAGCTGCGGCCGCTATGGCTAGTGCCGCAACCCATACAATGATTCGACGCGCTTGATCGTTTTTGACAAAAAACAAGATCGCGGCAATCACCAGAGGAAATATGATTAAAAATCCTATCAGAGCCAAAAGATTCCCCTCCTACCCCCTACGGTAGCCTCTTTGTCTTTTTACACGGAAAACCTGCGAACATGGTGCCGCATTGTAACAAAACTATAAGCTCCACAGAGTCTTTTTAACGGAGCCGGATTGATAATAGGCTTAAAAGGAAAAAGAAAGCCACCCGTAGGTGGCTTTCTGGGTACCGAAGACCTTGTTGCAAATGGTTTCTGGTTAATTTCAACTAACGCTTATTAGCCGACAAGATGAGTGTTGATGACCGACAGAGAGTCAGCGGAGATCTCCCAAGCGTCGCCCTTCTCAAGTGTGATCTCGATAGGATCACAAGGAACGGCCTCAACGCCGGAAATCGCGGTCATGATAGCCTCGCCCAGTTGAGTGTTCACTTCGGCCGAGCTTTCGGAATTGGTGACTCCATTGGCGATGACCGAACCGGTAGCTGACGAAATCGCCGCATTGATGGCCTCCAGCGGCTTGTGAGTCAGAGTCAACTGAGCCGTTGCGGTCTTTCCATCAACGGTAATATCGCTCAGACTGTAATCGAATCCACCGAGGATCTCCTTGATGTAGTCATCTACATTGATGCCCAGCTCGGCAATGGTGTTGCCCTCAACCGTGCCCATCGTTGTGGAGAGCATTGCATAGGTCTCCTCAACCGGATCCTTGTAGACGCGCATCGAATTCTCGACGGCTTCGCTGATCTGCTCTTCGTCGCTTTGGTTGGCGCAAGCGCTCAAGGCGGTCATGCCAAAGACGAGAGTGGAGGCTGCAATCACAGCAACCAGCGCTTTCTTGAACTTCATAGGTCCCTCCTACATGTTAAACAACGTTGCGAACCTAATCCTATCAGAATCACTCATGAATAGAGTTCCTTTGACCGTGCTGCATCCGAAAGGTTATCTAACCGACGATTTCTAAAATAAACAAACCAATTAACCCCGACGAAAACGAGGTTGATGATGTAGACCGCCAGCACCCAATTGATGTTGTTGCCGACGAATTTCGCGGCAACGCCAGCTATGTATCCAAGGGTGATAAGAGAGATGAATTGCCAGCTGGTACCCTTAGCCGTTCCGGCTCGGAAGCCTTTATAGGCGTTTATGGGCCACGAAAGACCGAAACAGACCAGCATGATTGCTTCCAAGACTTCAGCCATGGGTAATCCTTTCCTACCATTTAGTAAGACGGTTTGTGGGTACTGCTTTTGAATATCATACTTATATATTAGGAGAAATCGCTGTCAAAGACGATCTTTTCAAAACTGATGACCCCGCGACTCTTCCCACTCGCGTTGTGATAGACATAATTCGGAATAATGCCGTGGCGATGGGAGAAGACGGTTCCGCGGAGCTCAATTCCTCCTCGTTTAAGCGTATCGTTCACGAAGTGCTGGCAGCTGTAGCTCACCACATTAAACTTTGGAGGATTATCGGATACGGACATGGCGAATTCCTCCATGGCCGTATATTGCCTTAAAGTGACTTCCATTTTGAGCACGCGGCGAATACGCTCATACCATTCGGTGTAGCCATTTCCCAGTAAGATACCTCGCACCTTTTGTCCCTGCTTGCCGATAGATTCACGCAGGCATGCCGTACGAAAGGCCTCAAAGTTTTGGGCATCCTCACGGTTGATGATGTGAGCGATTGAACCCTCATCAAAAGGCTCACCCTGGTTTTTGATGGGATGGAAGGAATAGAGGTTCATCATGCCTGACGGGGCTTCGAATACCAGTCCGCTATGACCTAAGAGCCCATTGAAAAACTGCGGCGAGCTGAACATATAGACGAAAGCTGTGTTTGAAAGATCATTCATCAGATGTCCTCGATGAACACTGGTATTCAATACTTGTATTCAATACTGGTACTTAACATTTGACCTTAATACTGGCTCTTTTAAGTTTCCCAGGAATACCAAAAAGCCTTAAACGAAAAACTCTTACAGAGGTCTTTGCAAAAGACTTACTGGGAAAGATCGTCTACGGTCAGAGTCTCAGGATCTACCTCGACGAGCTTGCCATCGTTGACGTCATCTACCGCATCATCGGTCACGACGCCCCCGTCTTCGGTGGCGGTCTCAAGATCTTCCACTAACAGATCATGGTCAATTTCCTTGATGCGCTCAAAGACGCCCTCATGCTTTTTCTCTGTCATGATCGCTCCTATTCCTTCATGTCGCTAAAAAGCAGTTTCCCCCGAATTTTCTTAAAGAGTTCTTAATAAGTTCTTAAAGAGTGCTTTCCCAGTTTTCTTGATGCACGCTTTACGTTCTCGCCAAGCGAAAGCTCTCACTTGGATTCTTGGATGAGATCATCAGCGGATAAAGTTGGTGGTTATCCGTTCCTCCTTTTCAGGCAAGCCATAGGTTTCTTTACCAAGCTTGATAGCTTTCATCAAAAATGCCATGTTCTTGGCCAAAGTGCGCATTCCCTGAAGTCCCTCGCCATCTTCGAGCGCCTCCCCTTCGGCTCTTCCATGGACGCTATTCCAGTACTGACCCGATGCGACAGGCATGCCCGATATGGTGAAATATTTATTCAGCTCATCAAAGGTGGAGGAAAGACCGCCACGCCGAGCGACGACGACGCTTGCACCGACCTTCATGGTCTTATCGAAAGGAGTGCTGTAGAAGAGTCGATCGAGGCAGGCGACCAACGTAGCATTAGCGGATCCGTAATAAACGGGAGATGCCGCAACAAGCCCATCGGCAGCTTCAAACTTCGAAGCAAGCTCATTGACCACATCGCCAAAGACGCACTGTCCATGAGTAGCACAATAACCGCAGGCTATACATCCGCGAATATCCAATTTCCCGAGTTCTACGATTTCGGTCTCGATCTCTTCTCTTTCAAAAACCGAGGCCATCTCCGTGAGAGCGATTTTGGTATTGCCGTTTGGATGCGGACTTCCATTGAGCATTAAGACCTTCATTGTCTTCCTTTCAGAAATTGTCTTCCTTTCAGAACCTATAGGGCCATGACCGTAAGAGCTATTAGAGCCACTTCTTACGACGGAAATAATAAATGAGAAGCACGCAAAGGATAAGGGATGCGGCCAGAAGGAACGGGACCATAAACGGCCAGTCAAGTCCGGGCATATATTCCAAGTTCATGCCAAACCAACCTGTGACCAGGGTTAGAGGTACGAAAATAACGGTTACGATGGTGAAGACCTGCATGATCGAGTTTTGCTTCAAGTCAATCTGAGTTTGATAAAGCTCACGCAGTTGGGTGGAATAGGACTCGATGGTGTCCATACGACTAACGAGCCTATCGACGTCATTAGCCAACACGCGGAAGGATTTCGCCGTGCTGTCCTTCAAAAGCCGAAGTTCGTTTTCGCTAATCAGCGACATAATATTGGCGACCTGACGATAGTAGGCGGCAAGTCGCATCGTAAAGCGACGATAATTGACGATAGTTCGTGGGGCTATATCCTCATCTCTATCCAAGATAGCCTCTTCGATATCTTCCATCTTATCCTCAAGCTGTCCCAGATAGACCAGGTCCCCGTGGACGATAGCGCGGGTAAACGCGCAGAGGCATCCACCGACGCTCTTATCGCGAAGAAGATCATTTTGCTGGATATGCTCGAGGATCGTTTCAGCACGCCGCCCGTTATCCACAAAAATAAGGTGAACCTTATCCATGTAAAAGGCGATGAACTCCGGATCGGTACGCGCGAAGTTTTCTTTATCGGGAATCGCGAAAGAACCGATGATATAGTCAGACATGAAGTCGATGTAGTTGCTGTCCGCGGCGGTCACAGCCGCCAGCTCATCATGAATAGACTGGCTTATGAAGGTAAGCTCTTCGAATTCCTCAGGATCTAAAGCGGTAACGATCGGCACGTGGCCATGTTCCTGCTGGCTCGGTTCAACAGGGATCATCTTTTCGAGTAATTCGTAGCGAACCGCCATAGTGCCTCTACTTCTTAGCTTTTCACTCCTCAAGCTATCTAAAGCCTTCGCTCAAAAGGTTTATCGTTGCGTATCATCGCAAATACCTCGTCGCAATAACAGGAACCTTTCGCGCATCATCAGCCGTTTTTCCTATTCTAAAACTCTCTAAAACGAACGGCAGTCCAATAATCTGAGCGTTTTAAAGATGTTTATAAGGAAACGTGAGCGGGTGCTGTTATGCTGGCAGCGTCGAGTCTAAGAGGGACATGACAGAGCGATTTCGCTAACCATCGAAAGGAACTGCCATGGAAAAGCGCTACGTTATCTCATTGGATCAAGGCACTACCTCTTCACGCGCGGTGCTCTTCGACAAACAGGGCAAGGCACTCGCAATCGCCCAGCGTCCCCTTAACCAGATATTTCCCCAACCCGGCTGGGTCGAACATGACCCCATGGAGATTCTCTCGGATCAGCTCGGCGTGCTGACCGAGCTTCTTCTCGCCAATTCGATACAACCTGAAGAGATTGACTCACTGGGCATCACCAATCAGCGCGAGACCACAATTCTCTGGAATCGCAAAACGGGTTTGCCCATCGCAAACGCCATCGTCTGGCAGTGCCGTCGCACCGCTCCCATGATCGAAGAGCTTTGCAAGCATCCCGATGTCACAAAGATGATTCAGGAGAAAACAGGACTGATCCCCGACCCCTATTTCAGTGCATCGAAGATCAGGTGGCTTTTAGACCACGTGGAAGGCGCTCAAGAGGCGGCTGAGGCGGGTGATCTGGCCTTTGGGACCATCGATAGCTGGCTTATCTATAAACTTACCAACGGCAAAGTCCATGCGACCGACCCCACCAACGCCTGCAGAACCATGCTCTACGACATTCACAAAGGCGATTGGGATGACGATCTGCTCAAACTCTTCGGCATCCCCCGCTCCCTCTGTCCCGAGGTCAGACCTTCATCGGGCTATTTCGGAGAGACTTCAAATCCGACCTCATTGATGGGCATCCCCATTCGTGGTGTTGCCGGCGATCAGCAGTCGGCTCTCTTCGGCCAATGTTGCTTCGAGCCTGGTGAGGCGAAAAACACCTATGGCACCGGTGGATTTATGCTGATGCATACCGGCACGGAAGCTGTTCAGTCCCATTGCGGACTCATCACCACCATCGCAGCGAGTGCTCCTGGAACCTCAACCATCGAATACGCTCTCGAGGGCAGTGTCTTTATGTGTGGCGCTTTGATTCACTGGCTCAGCGACGATCTACAGTTCATCGACGATGTGGCTCAAACCTCTGATATTGCCGCCAGCATCCCTGATACCGGCGGGGTCATGATCGTACCGGCGTTCACCGGATTAGGAGCCCCCTGGTGGGATGCGGACGCTCGCGGCCTGATCTGCGGGATTACCCGTGGTACCAAACAAGCGCATATCATTCGCGCAGCTCTTGAGGCGCTCGCGTATCAAAGCTGCGATGTACTCACAGCCATGCAGGACGATGCTCAATGCTGCATCAAAACCCTCGTGGTAGACGGTGGCGCCAGCTCCAATGATTTCTTGATGCAATATCAAGCGGATATGCTTGGGTGCAATGTTTGTCGACCCATCAATCGGGAAACCACGGCAGCAGGAGCTGCTTTCCTGGCGGGACTCTCCTCGGGATTTTGGAAAAGCACCGATGAGCTCAAAGAGCTTCATACCATTAAGGACTGCTTCGAGCCTCGTATGAGCGACGAGGATCGCACCGCACGGCTGAAGGATTGGCATAGAGCCGTACAGCGCGCCCGAAGCGATTCAGAGAGGGATTAAACCCTCTCTGACCTCTTGATTCGTAATAACTCTTTTTAGATGCCCAGGCTGTTTGAGCTACTCGATCGTCATGGCCGCCACGACATCACAACCGGTGCCGAGAACATTTTCGAGTACCACATCACCAGCATGTACCGGTGGGCAGACGCTCACTTTATAAACCTCTTGGAGACAATCCCCCAGCATCTCGCGCGGAATTTCTGCGGTGCCGATGACACCCAGACGCTTCACGGAACCTTCCGCGACCTTTACCGTGGTGGTGAGGGTCCTCATCGGATGCAGGTATTCGTTTTGAGCGTAGATGGCTCCTCGCTTGCATTCGTTTCCCTCGCAGCTTAAGGTTCCGTTGTCGTCGGTCAAGGTGATGCTGCAGCTTTTCGGGCAGACGATGCAGGTGTATTGAACCTGTTTCATGGGGCTATACCTCCTCGACGACAAAATGAAGCGAGCTTGTAG
>CANRPV010000068.1 GCA_947632575.1 uncultured Eggerthellaceae bacterium
GTGGGAAGATCCTGAGCCGAGAAGTCTTGACTGGGAAGGGCCTGAGTAGAGAGGTCCTGAGTCGAGTCCGCGGGCCCTTCAGTTCTTTTGCTGGAAGAATGCTGGGACGGCACCCTTGCATGCTTGGCCCGGGCAAGTTTATCGGACATCATCGACCTTTGAATTCATCGGATATAATGAATCAATCATAGCAAATACGGAAAGTCAGTCACCATGCATATACTCATCGTACGCAAGAACTCCAATTCAAAAGCCGTCGATGCGTCTTTGCTACTGGGTAGCTTTTTGGCTGGTGAGTCCATAGACTACAGCATGCTCAATGCCTCCGAGTGTTTTTCAAATCCCAATAGCATTCAGCGTCAGGTTGATTTGTCCGCGGTAGATCTGGTCGTGGTGTTAGGTGGAGACGGCACCATGCTGCTGGCCTCTCATCTCGTGGGACTGTCGCGCGTTCCTATTCTTGGCATCAACTTCGGTCGTCTGGGCTTTTTGACCAACGATGGCAGCGATGGAGTCATTCCTTTGGTGGCTGGTGCTCTCGCTGGAGAGCTTCAGGTGGAGCAAAGGGCGAATCTTCAGATCGATGTCGTATGCGAAGGAGAACGCGACCCTTATGACGACGAGGTGCTAGTCGCTCACTATGACAGTCGTGAGCGTGCAGCTCATGAGATCTCGGCTGACGAGCGCAATTATGAAACCGACGAAAAGGAGCTGGAAGGACAGCTCGGGGAAGATCGTTCGGATGCGGTCGATTGCGGCCGACGCCATTTTTTCGCGTTGAATGAGCTTGCCATCACGCGGGGTGCACTTGGCCGCGTCATCGATTTCAATTTGTCTATCAATGGTGGTCCCATGGGAGAGATGCGAGGCGATGGTCTCATCGTCGCCACGGCGACCGGGTCGACTGCTTACTCCCTGTCGGCGGGAGGGCCTTTGGTGGGGCCTAACTTCCAAGGGATGATCGTGACACCACTCGCTTTGCATCAGCTCAGCGCGCGTTCAGTGCTGACGGCGGAAAACGATGTGGTTGAGGTGGATCTCACTAGTCTGGCGGCTGATCGAGAGGCGACGCTGTTTGTTGATGGGGAGATGCTTGAATTCGGGCACCCCGTCAGGCGAGTCTATGTACGCCGCGGTGGTGAACCCACGGTATTTCTACGCTCTGATCAGCGGAATTTCTACCAACATGTGGCAGAGGTGTTCTTCTAGAAGCCTAGAGCCCTGCCCTTAATCACTTGTGGTAATAACGGTGCGACTCGTATTTGGGCTCGCAGCATACGTTGATGCCGAGAGTGCGGTAGAGCTTTTCGTCCGCCGGTGAAATGATGACCGAGAAGAAAGCATCGCATCCGCGAAGAAGACCGATATGATCGATGAGTTCTTTGGCCTCCGGGCTTTGCACCGACGACACCGAAAGGGCAAGAAGGGTCTCGTCGGAATGGAGCCGCGGATTTCGACTATTGAGATGAGCGGTCTTCAGATGGCAGATGGGTTCGAGAACCGCATCGCTGATGACGTCCAGCTCATCGGGAACTCCTGATACCCCCTTTAAGGCGTTCATCAACAACGCCGATGCGGCACCTAAAAGATTTCCCGTTTTGCCGGTAACCACCTGACCATTGGGCAGCACCATGGCCCCTGCGGGACCTCCGGTGGTCTCCTCCTTGAGCAAGGCGGCGCTTCGAGCGGGGGAGAGATTTGGCGTGACCTGCGCACGGTTCATGAGAATCTCGAGCTTCTCCACTCCATGTTCATCGCTGCCGGTGCGCTTTGCCTCAACGGCCGCGGCGAAATAGCGGCGCACGATCTCCAGTTGGGCAGCTTTGCGACAGACCTCATCGTTGCAGATGGCAAGACCCGCCATATTGACGCCCATGTCCGTGGGGGACTGATAGGGGCACTCGTCCAAGACTCGCTCGAGGACCGCCCGAAGGACGGGGAAAATCTCCACATCACGATTGTAGTTGACGGTGGTTTCCCCATAGGCTTCCAGATGGAAGGGGTCGATCACGTTGTCATCGTCGAGATCGGCCGTCGCGGCCTCATAGGCGATATTGACGGGGTGGGTGAGAGGCAGATTCCAGATGGGGAAGGTCTCGAATTTCGCATAGCCGGCTTTTACGCCTCGCTTGTTCTCATGGTAGAGCTGGGAGAGACAGGTGGCCATCTTGCCTGATCCCGGGCCGGGAGCGGTCACTACCACCAAAGGACGGCTGGTCTCGATGAATTCGTTTTTGCCGAAACCCTCTTCGCTGACGATGCGGTTGATGTCTGAAGGGTATCCGGAGATCGGATAGTGCAGGTAGGATTTGATGCCCACCGAGGTCAAGCGCTTGCGGAAGGCATCGGCGGCGGCTTGGTTGGCGTAGCGGGTAATCACGACGCTTCCCACCAAAAAGCCCATGGAACGGAAGATGTCCATCAGGCGCAGCACATCATCGTCATAGGTGATGCCGAGATCGCTGCGAATCTTTGATTTCTCGATGTCGTTGGCGTTGATGACCAACACGATTTCGACGTCTTCGGCCAGGCTTTGAAGCATGCGCACCTTGATGTCGGGCTTGAATCCCGGAAGGACGCGGGAGGCATGGTAATCATCGAAGAGTTTGCCGCCGAATTCCAGATAGAGCTTGCCACCAAACTGGAGGATACGCTCACGGATGGAGGCCGCCTGAAGACTTATATAGCGCTCGTTATCGAAACCGATTTCCATAGCCTTCCTTTCCGCATCAGGACGCTATAAGGCGTCACAAAAGATTATAACCAAGGGCGGCGTCTCAAGCCTCGAGCATCCGCGCATTTCAATAGCCTGCGTTAATGGTCAGGGGTTTCGCCTTTGTAAAATAGCTTTTGCGAAGGCTTCTCTTGCGGCGGTTGAGTCTTATAATTAAAAAACGTTTGAAGGGCAGCCTCGGGGCTCTTTTCGAGCGTGAGGTCTCAGCCTGGGAACCTGACATTTATGAAAGGCGTACCATGGCAAAACATATTTTTGTCACCGGTGGTGTGGTTTCTTCGCTTGGTAAAGGCATCACCGCCGCATCTCTTGGCCATCTTCTCAAAGCTCGCGGTTACAAAGTTACGATGCAGAAGATGGATCCTTATCTCAACGTCGATCCCGGTACGATGTCACCTTTTCAGCATGGTGAGGTGTTCGTAACAGAAGACGGTCACGAGGGGGATCTCGATCTTGGCCATTACGAGCGTTTTATCGACGAGAATCTGTCTCGGGAATCAAACTTCACCCAGGGCTCCATTTATCAGACGTTAATCTCTCGTGAGCGCCGCGGTGATTTCCTCGGTGGTACGGTTCAGGTTATTCCCCATGTGACCAATGCCATCAAGGAGCGTCTGTATCGCATTGCCGAACAGTCCGGTGCTGACATTGTCATTTCCGAGATCGGCGGAACCATCGGCGATATCGAAGGTCAGCCGTTTATCGAGGCGGCACGCCAATTCAAGAAGGAGCGTCCGGAAAACGACGTGCTTTTCGTCCATGTGACTTTGGTACCCTACATCGCCGCCGCTCACGAGGTGAAAACCAAACCAACCCAGCACTCCGTCAAAGAGCTCCAGTCCATGGGCGTCCAACCCGACTTTATCGTCTTGAGAAGCGATCATGAGATCTCCGACAAGGTCAGAGAGAAGATCTCGCTCTTTTGCGATGTGGACACCGATGAGGTGGTGGCTTGCAGCGACGCCGCTTCGATCTACGAAGTGCCCCTGCGGCTCTATGACCAGGATTTCGACGCGAAAGTACTTGATCATCTGGGTCTCACGGCTCGCAAGATTCACCTGCAGCCCCTGCGCAAGTTCGTGGAGGCTCAGGCGAAGGCAACAGAGACCGTGGATATCGCCGTGGTGGGCAAGTATGTGAGCCTGCCCGACGCCTACCTGTCGGTTATCGAGGCGCTCAATCATGCGGGAGTGCACCATGGCGTTTGAGGGCAAGATCTGCGCTGCCCATTACGCTCGCATCCACGATGTGCCTTATCTGGGAATTTGCCTTGGTCTTCAAGCGGCGGTCTGCGAATTTGCCCGTAACGTGGCGGGACTTGAAGGAGCCACCTCCACCGAGTTTGACAAGGACACTCCCTATCCGGTCATCGATCTTATGCCCGAGCAGGAAGATATCGAGGACAAGGGAGGCACCATGCGCCTCGGCGCTTATGCCTGCCGCTTGACGCCGGGAACCAAGTCGGAGAAAGCTTATGGAGAGCCCTTGGTCTACGAGCGTCATCGCCATCGCTATGAGGTGAACAACGCCTATCGGGATCGTCTATCCGAGGCCGGAATGGTGATCTCGGGTCTTTCTCCTGACGGTCGATTGACGGAAATGATCGAGCTTCCGGATCATCCTTGGTTTGTGGCAAGCCACAAGACCCCACCCGCTTTTCTGCGATTTCATCGGCGCCGCTATCGAGCGAGCATCCACGCGGCAGTAATCCTGAAAAAGGGTTACACTGCGCTTGATGATCGAGGGGCTCATAAAAGAATACCTAGCTTACCTGCGCATCGAGCGTGGTAGTTCCCCGCGCACCATTGAGGCCTATGAGCGCGATCTGGGGGCTTATAAGAAATATCTGGATGAGCAGGGCATTGACTCGCTCGAATCCATTTCGCGAGATACCATGGTGGGCTTCGAGTCCAGGTTGTTCGAGCAGGGTTACGCGGCCTCAAGCGTCAAGCGCTGCGTGTCCGCTATAAAGGGCTTCCATCGTTTTTGCACGCGCGAGGGTCGCAGTCAGAAAAATCCTGCTCAAGCATTGCCCCTGCCTAAGTTAGCCGAGCGTCTGCCCGATGTGCTCAATATCGATCAGGTGAGCCACATGCTCGATGCGCTCGATGACCAAAGTCCGCGCGGCTTGCGAGATCGGGCGATCATGGAGGTACTTTACGGTTGTGGCCTGCGGGTAAGTGAAGTTTGCGGGCTGGATCTTGAGGGCTTGTTTCTCGATGAGGGCATGCTTCGCGTAGAGGGGAAGGGCTCTAAAGAACGTCTCAGTCCCATTGGGGGAGCCGCCCTTGAGGCATTGAACCGCTATCTGGAGGAAGGACGACCGGAACTGAGAAAGGCTGGATCACCTCCGGCGGTGTTTCTCAATGCGCGTGGGGGAAGGCTTTCCCGGCAGAGCGTCCACACCATGGTGGCTCAGGCGGGACTATCCATCGGGGTGAAAAACCTCCATCCCCACACGCTTCGCCACTCCTTTGCCACTCACATGCTTGAAGGTGGCGCTGACCTGCGTGTAATCCAGGAGATTCTCGGGCATTCGGATATTTCCACCACCCAGATCTACACCCATATCGATCGCTCCCATATGCAAGAGGAGTATCTGGCCGCTCATCCTCGCGCCTCGAAGCGATGAGTGCTGCCTTGCGGGTGTTGCGTGAAGAGAACCGCCTGGTAAGACGTTAAGTAAGCGATCTGCGCGCCAAGTTCGATCGATCTAAACGATTTTTTGAAACGGCGCCGAGGTCTGTTCTCAGGCCGTTACCTCACAAGAAATCCATCCCACTTTATCCCCTCCCATGATCAAATATCTTTAGACCACAATATATTGTGGTTATGACATCATCGAAATCCACATCCTGCGTCCTGCAAAAATCATCTTCTCAGACCCCGTCTTGATTGCCGCTTTTTTAGTGGCTGATAAGGGCGGATGAATGGTTACTTGTGGGATTTTTTATTGCAAAGTGGGATAAAGTGGCATAAACTTCCACCCATCGAAAGAATCCTGTTTGTTGGGAGGGGGATATCCTGTGGTGGACTTGATTGGCGAGTATCACCATAAGGTCGACGCTAAAGGGCGTCTGTCCCTGCCTGCCAAGTTTCGCAAGGATCTTTCGAAGGATCTCGTCGTAACCGTTGACCCGCAAGAGAATTGCCTCTATGTCTTCGAGCCAGATGACTTCAACCTTTGGGTTCAGTCGTTTTTCGAGGAAGACGGAGGATTCAACTCTCGCAATCAGCAGCACATCGCCATCAGGCGAGAGCTGAAGTCTCGCGCGGTGGATACCGAGATAGACGGTTCTGGTCGTATCAACGTGCCGGCGAATCTTCGCCGTTGGGTTGAGATCGACAAGGACGTCGTCATCATCGGCAACACCGGCTACTTTGAGATCTGGGATGCAAAGCGCAGGGAAAGCACCAAGAAGACAGTGGACTTGGCGTCACTGCTTTTCAGCTAAGCCTTGGCGTGCGCGTAGTGACAAACGAATATCGGCATATACCGGTCCTTCAAGCCGAGAGCCTCGAACTACTCACACTCAAAACACAGCAAACGTTCGTGGACGCCACTCTCGGCTTTGCAGGACATTCGTATGAAGCGGCGAAAGCCTTGGGTCCTCAGGGCACGCTCATCGGCATTGACCAAGATGAGGTCGCACTCGCAGCAGCTCGTGAAAGGCTGTCAGAGCTGCCAGCGGATCGGTGTCCGAGGCTTGAACTGCTCCATGGTAATTTCGGTTTTTTGGATGAGCTCCTTCTCTCCGTGGAAGTGCCTGGCATAGATGCGATTCTCTTTGACCTAGGCGTTTCGTCGGTGCAGATCGACACCCCCGCTCGGGGCTTTTCCTTCAAGGAGAATGCCCCCCTTGATATGCGGATGGATCCGGGGAAACAAACCCTTACCGCAGCAGAGGTCATCAACACCTATAACGCAGCAGATCTCACTCGGATCATCCGTGATTACTCAGATGAGAAATGGGCCAGTCGTATCGCATCGTTTATCGTGAAGGCGAGGGAGGAAGCCCCCATTGAGCAGAGCGCTCAGCTGGTTGAGCTGATAAAAGCGGCTATACCGGCGTCAGCAAGAAGGGCAGGGGGCCATCCGGCAAAACGCACATTTCAGGCATTGAGGATTGAAGTTAACTCGGAGCTGGCGATGCTGCGTTCTGGTTTGGACGCAGCAGTTCGCTGGCTTAATCCTGGTGGGGTCATCGTCGTGATCAGTTACCACTCGCTTGAGGATCGCATCGTGAAAGATTGTTTCACCAGCTATGCGAATCGATGTGACTGTCCCCCTGATCTGCCAGTTTGCGTCTGTGGAAAACCGCCGATACTCGATATCATCACTCGCAAACCCGTGGTGCCAAGCGATGAGGAAATCGCTTCCAATCCTCGGGCTCGTTCTGCAAAACTTCGGGCGGCACGAAAGTGCCTCTAATTTTATAAGACGCCTGGAAAACGTAGTATGACTGCAGCAAAGGAGTTCAGGCATGAGCGCAATACCCGCTTTTCGCGGCTATCCTGATTATCTCGGTCAGCCTAGTGAGCGGCCAAGGATCAGCGTAGTTCCGGGAGAGGGTCACAAAAGCGCCCCCACTCTTTCTTCCGGTACCGTTTTTCTCGCCAAATGCGTCGCTGTTGTCCTCGTGCTTCTTGCTCTGTTGG
>CANRPV010000069.1 GCA_947632575.1 uncultured Eggerthellaceae bacterium
GAGTAATCCATGCTCAACGATCTCTATCAATCACTGGATCCGGTGGCTTTCTCTCTCGGGCCGTTTTCCGTTCGCTGGTACGGTATCGCCTATGTGCTCGGGTTTTTATCGTTTGTACTCATCGTGACTTTGGTGGGCAGGCGCTGGAAGCTTCAAGTGGATAGCGACAATCTGCTGGTGGTTCTCGTCTGTGCCATTCTCGGTCTTATTATCGGCGCTCGTTTGGGTTACGTGATCTTTTACGGGGCGAGCTATTACTTCGCCCATCCCCTTGAAATACTTATGTTTAATCAGGGGGGAATGAGTTTTCATGGTGGTTTGATCGGTGTGCTCGCAGGTGGAGCAATCGCTGCCGCCGTCACCCATATACCATTTTTGACTTTGGCGGATCTTGGCGCCATCGCAGCGCCGATCGGTCTTTTCTTCGGCCGTTGTGCGAATTTCATCAACGGGGAATTGTGGGGAGCGCCCACCGACGCGCCCTGGGGAGTGGTCTTCGGTGGTCTCGCGGGGAATTTTCCTCGTCATCCAAGCCAACTCTACGAGGCGTTCCTTGAGGGACTGATCATCTTTATCGTGCTGTTCGCTCTCTCCCGGAAGTTACCGCCTCGTCCGCGGGGTACGTTTTTCGGCACCTTCCTCATTCTCTATGGAGTGTTTCGTTTTCTGATCGAGTTCGTGCGAGAGCCCGATGTGCAACTCGGGTATCTCTGGGGTGGGTGGCTGACCATGGGCCAAGTGCTTTCCGCTCCTCTGATCATCATCGGAATAGGGATTTTGATCTGGTCCCAAAAGGCTCAGCTTCCTCAGGAAGGAGTCCGTTCCCTCAGAAAAGACGCTTGAAAGCCCACAAAGCTGTGATACCATTGTCAGGCTTGGGCTCATATCCCAACATTGCGTGGTCCTTTTCCTTGGTCGGAAACCAAGGGCGAATTTGAGGAGTTACCTATGAAAAAAGGCATTCATCCGGAGTATATGGATTGCACCGTCCGCTGCAGCTGCGGCAACACCTTCACTACACGGTCAACCAAGCCAGAACTCAAAATCGATATCTGCAATTCCTGCCATCCGTTCTTCACCGGTCAGCAAAAGCTGATTGACACCGGTGGTCGTGTCCAGCGCTTCGCCGATCGTTTCGGTTCGGCGACGGCTCAGGTTGCCGAGCGCGAGGCCGCCAAGAAGGCTGCTCGTGCCGCTCAGGTGGCAGAGCGCGAGGCCGCGAAGAAGGCCGAGCGTGAAGCTAAGGCCGCCGCTAAGGCAGAGCGCGCCGCCGCTTTTGCCGCTAAGGCAGATAAGGCAGCGAAGGCAGCGGAGGAAGAAACCGCCATTCCTGAGGCCAGTGTTTCTGGCAAGGTAGAGGGCGACGAAGACGTTCAAGCTGCTCAGGAGTACGAGAAGGGCGCCGAGGCCACTGAGGAGGCCAACGAGTAGGCCACCGAGTAGGCGCCATAACCTCTTTGAGAGATTTGAAAGCGGCTTCCTTTTTTGGGAGCCGCTTTACTTTTGCAATAAGGCAGTAACATGGATGTTTATAATGAGCGAGAGACAAAAGTCAGGAGTACTCATGGTAAATAATCCGGAGCAAGATTTCGTTCTCAAGACTATTAAGAGCCGCGACGTTCATTTCGTTCGTTTTTGGTTTACCGACGTTTTGGGCAACATGAAATCATTCGCCGTTATACCTTCCGAATTGGAAAATGCTTTTCTCGCGGGCATGGGCTTTGACGGAAGCTGCATCGAGGGCTTTTCGCTCAATCAAGAGACCGATATGCTGGCGTTTCCCGATGCATCCACCTTCCAAGTGCTTCCGTGGCGTCCTGAGTCCAACGCGGTTGCGCGCATGTTTTGCAACATCATGACGCCGGATGGGGATCCTTTCGAGGGCGATCCACGCTATGTGCTTGGAAGGATCGTGCGCAAGGCAAGCGATATGGGCTATGTCTTCAATGTGGGCCCAGAGCTGGAATACTTCTACTTCAAAAGCCCCGAGGGCACCGAGGTGCTCGACCAGGGCGGCTATTTTGATCTGACTTCACTCGATTACGCGAGCGATCTGCGTCGAGATACGGTACTCACTTTGGAGAAGATGGGCATTCCCGTGGAGTACTCCTTCCATGAGCGCGGGCCTTCGCAGCATGAGATCGATCTGCGTTACACCGATGCGCTGTCTATGGCCGACGCGGTGATGACCTACAAGATGGTCGTCAAGGAGATCGCCCTGAAAAACGGCGTATACGCCTCCTTCATGCCCAAGCCTATGGCCGAGGCACCGGGCAACGGCATGCACGTACACCAAAGTCTCTTCGATCATGAGGGCAAAAACGCGTTTTACGATCCGAATGATCCGTTGGGCTATAACCTTTCCGATTTGGCGAAGCACTACATCGCGGGCATTCTCAAATATGCCCCGGAGTTTTGCGTGGTGACCAACCAGTACGTGAACTCCTATAAGCGTATGGTCTGCGGTCAAGAGGCGCCCACCTATCTGTGCTGGGCGCGCAACAATCTCTCCACCTTGGTGCGGGTGCCTAACTATCGTCCTCACGATGAGGCCTCATGCCGGATCGAGCTGCGCTCGCCGGATCCTGCCGCTAACCCCTATCTCGCCTTTGCGGTCATGCTCGCCGCGGGACTTAAGGGCATCGAAGAGGGATTGGAACTGCAACCGCCGACGGAGGATCAAAATCTCTCCCGCTTGTCGCGTCAAGAGCTGCGTTCGCAAGGCATTCAGACGCTGCCTGAAAGTCTCGGGGAGGCTGTGGAGCTCTTCGCTGCAAGTCAGCTTATGCGTGAGACTCTTGGCGATCACCTTCATACTTACCTGGTCAACAACAAGCGGGATGAATGGAACGCTTATCAATCCGTCGTGACTCCCTGGGAGTTGGAACGATCATTGGCGGTGCTGTAAGCATGCAGCGGAAGGTCGTCATATTTATCGCGGATAGTCTCGATAACGCTCATAAGTTTCAGCAGGTGCTCACCGGCTTCGATGTGGATGTGGTAGCGGGCTCGTCGATGCAGTTCAAAAAGCTCCTCAGCCAAAATCCCAATCATGATTTGGTCATATATGAGGTCCGGGATGATGCGCTGGGTACGATATCGAAGGTGGAGAGCCAGCTTGCGGAGAATGGGTCAGCGGCTATGTTGCTGATCGTCAGCGAAAAGGCGCTTGCGGAGTTTCGGCTGCCCATGCAGATCCGCTCCGATTTCGTCGTCACGGGGGCATCGGCCGAAGAATGCTCCGCTCGTATTCGCCAGCTCCTTTGGCCCGGTAGCGAAGGGACGCCCGGAGATTACATCATCGTGGATAACATGACGATCAACCTGGCTACCTACCAGGTCAAGGTCAACAACGAACCTCTCGATTTGACTTATCTAGAGTATGCGCTGCTTTCCTTCTTGGTGACTCATCCAGGGCGTACCTATTCCCGAGACGCGCTTTTGCGGCGCGTTTGGGGATTTGACTATTATGGTGGTTCGCGCACGGTCGATGTCCATGTGAGGCGGATCCGTGCGAAGCTAGGACCCGTGTTGGCCCAACGCCTTGAGACGGTTAGAGGCGTCGGCTATCTCTGGAGTGCCTAAAGCCGTTTTACCACAGGCAGTCGCACTCTGGTCTTTGTCCTACGTTGGGTTCCAAGGAAGTGAGAGAGGCTTTCCATGGCTAGAAAAGTCGCCGTGATCGACGGCAATTCTTTGATGCATCGTGCCTATCATGCGGTTCCGCCTACCATGAACGCTCCTGATGGCACCCCCACAAACGCCGTGTTCGGTTTTCTCTCGATGATTCTGAAATTCATCGACATGGCCAAGCCCGATGTGCTCGTCTGCGCCTTCGATGCCGGCAAACCGGCATTTCGGATGGAGGCGCTGGCCCAATACAAAGCTCAACGACCTCCCATGGATGATGAACTGCGAGTTCAGTTTCCCATCATCGAGGAGCTGCTTTCAGCCATGGATGTGCCGGTTGTCAAGGTGCCCGGTTGGGAGGGTGATGACATACTTGGCACCGTCGCCGCGCGCGATGAGGCGCTGGGGTATGAGACTCTGCTTGTTACCGGGGATAAAGACGCCTATCAGTTGGCTACCGAAAACACTCACATCGTGACCACCAAGCGGGGGATCACCGATGTGGCCATTTATGGGCCCGCCGAGGTCCTCGAGCGCTACGGCGTGAGCCCTGAGCAATTCCCAGACTTTTTGGGCCTGATGGGAGATTCCTCGGACAACATTCCCGGCGTGCCCGGTATCGGCGCGAAGACCGCGGCGAAACTGCTGCAAGATTTCGGTTCGATGGAAGGCATTTACGAGCACCTGCAGGATCTTAAGGGCAAGCAGCTCCAGAACCTCCAAGACAACAAGGAGATGGCTTATCTGAGCCGCGATATCGCCACGATCATGCGCGATCTCGACTTCTCTTTAGACGTGGAAGCTTTAAGCTTTCCCGACTTCGATGCTCAGACCGTTCAGGGCGCTTTTGAGAAATACCGCCTGAACAGTCATTTGACCCGGGTGCTTAAACTCATAGGAGCCAAGCACGAGCCTAAGGCGGCTCCTCTGACCTGGGAGCCTCTGTGTAAAGGAGCGCAGGCGATTGAGCTAGTGAAAAACGCTCTCGATGGAGGAGAGGCCATCGGCATCGCCTTTATCGATCCTGAGCAGATCTCCCTCTTTGATCAGGACGTCACTGCCGCCTTCTCCACATCGGCAGGCGTCGCGCTTTTCAAGGGGGATACGGCGCTCGACCAGCTTACCCAGGTGGTTTCGCAGGGAAAGTTCGCGGCGCTCGACATCAAACGCCTGCTGCAGAGGATATATCCCAACGACACTTCGCTTCCTTCCTCATTAAGCGACCAAGAGGTGCTCGCTTGCCAGGGTTTTGATCTTAGCTTGGCGGGCTATGTGTTGGACTCCTCCCAATCCGGATACACCTTAGCCTCGCTTATGGAGGCCTATGGTGGGGGCGCTCTGCCCGAAAGTGAGCGGGAAGAGGAATGCGCTGCTATCTACGCCAGTGCTTGCCGTCACCTTCAAGAGCCGCTGATTCGGGCTTTGAAGGAGGATGGAAGCTATGACATCTACGAGAAGATCGATAGACCCCTCATCGGCGTGCTTGCTTTGATGGAACGCACCGGAGCGGCGCTCGATTGCGACCGTTTGGGGGAGTTAGGCCAGACCACCGAGTATGAGCTCGACTCGCCACATCCTTTTTGAGGTGCTGGGATTGCCGCCCATTAAGAAGAACCATCGCGGCTTTTCTACTGACGCCAGCGTGCTCAAAGAACTCTCCAAGACCCATGAGCTTCCAGCTTTGGTGCTACATTACCGGGAGCTCGCCAAGATCAAATCTACCTATATCGATGCCCTGCCGCCGCTTCGCAAAGGGGATCAGCGAATTCATACCCAGTTTAATGAGACGGTTACCACCACCGGGCGACTCTCATCATCCGATCCGAACCTGCAAAACATTCCGGTTCGTACCGATTTCGGCCGACAAATTCGCCAGTGCTTTGTGCCTCTCGCACCAGGTGAGCTATTCCTTTCGGCGGACTATTCCCAAATCGAACTTCGGGTACTCGCTCACCTTTCGGGGGATGAACATCTCATCGACGCCTTTTGCTCGGGCGTGGATTTCCACGCGGCAACGGCCGCCCGTGTCTTCGGCCTGCCCGTTGAGGAGGTCACGCCAGAGCTTCGCCGTCGTGCAAAAGCGGTTAATTTCGGCATCGTCTATGGTCAGCAAGCCTATGGCCTGTCTCAGAGCTTAGAGATTTCCTTTGCTGAGGCTCGCGAGATGATCGAGCGTTATTTCGAGGCTTACCCCGTGGTGCGCGCCTATCTTGACCAAACGGTGGCCGCGGCGGCCGACAAAGGCTATGCGGAGACCATGTTTGGTCGTAAACGCCATATTCCGGAACTTAAATCTCCCAACGCCTCGCAGCGAGGTTTTGGGGAGCGAACCGCCATGAATCATCCCATGCAAGGAACCGCTGCCGATATCATCAAGCTTGCTATGATCGAGGTGGAAAGACGCCTCGAAGAGCAGGATTTTGGTGCGGCGCTCATGCTCCAAGTTCATGATGAGCTGGACTTTTCGGTGAAGCAGGAGAAGGTAGAAGAGCTTGCCGCCATGGTGAAAGAGGTCATGGAGTCGGTCGTTGAGCTTCAGGTGCCGCTCATCGTGGATGTCTCTTGGGGCGACACGTGGGCCGATGCCCATTAGCCGACATCCACAGGTCGGCACGTGAATCGATACCCATTAGCCGACGCTCACAGGTTGACACATGGGCCGATGCCCATTAGTCGACTCCGCAGGTCGGCACCCCTGAGAGAGCAGAAACTCGAAGCAGCTTGGGAAAGATAAAAAGCAGCTTGGGAGCGTTTGGAAGTGCTTGGAAAAGCTTAGAAAAAGCTTGAGGAAATCTCGCCGTTATTCTGTTGACGCGGTTGCTTTCCGCTGGTAAGATACCACTTCGCGTTTAGTTACATTCAAGGAGACGATTCATGTACGCAATCGTAAAAACAGGCGGTAAGCAATACAAGGTTTCCCCTGGTGATAAGCTTGCTATCGAGAAGATCGAGGGAGAACCTGGCACGAAGATTGAGCTCACGGCTCTCTGTGTTGTCGATGGCGATAAGGTAGAGGCTGATCCGGCCAAAGCCGCTGACACCAAGGTGGTCGCCACGGTTCTCGAGCAATTCAAGGGCCAAAAGCAGCTGGTGTTCAAGTTCAAGAAGCGCAAGAACTACAAGCGCATGCGTGGTCATCGCCAGCAGCTCACCCGGGTTCAGATCGACTCCATCGGCGCTGCCTCAGCGCAATAGTTGGACAAGGGGGCAAATCATGGCACATAAAAAAGGTCTTGGCTCCACACGTAACGGTCGCGACTCCCACGCTCAGCGACTTGGTGTGAAGATGTTCGCCGGACAGGCGGTTAAGACGGGCAACGTCATCGTTCGTCAGCATGGCACTCATATTCATGCGGGCGAGAATGTGGGTCGCGGCAAGGATGACACGCTGTTCGCTCTTTGCGATGGCACCCTTGAGTTCACCCATGGTGCAAAGCGTAAGGTGCATGTGCGTCCTAACGCCTAAGCTCATCCGCTTGTAAAACGATGTCAGCGCCCCCTGTATTCTCAGGGGGCTTTTCATTTTTCGAACCTATAATGGAACCGCTATGTTTATCGATAAAGTGCGTATATGGGTGCGCGGCGGCGATGGCGGCGCCGGCTGTATGAGCTTTCGCAGGGAAGCCCACGTGCCCAAAGGCGGTCCCGATGGCGGCGATGGCGGTCATGGCGGTAACGTCTACCTTGAGGCCGATCCATCCACCTCGACGTTAGTGGCCTA
>CANRPV010000070.1 GCA_947632575.1 uncultured Eggerthellaceae bacterium
AAATGGGAAAACCAGCTTCGATCACGTCCACCTTCAGGCGAAGCAACTGTCGTGCGATAACCAGCTTTTCTTCGGTATTCATAGAAGCGCCCGGTGATTGCTCACCGTCGCGGAGTGTCGTGTCAAAGATATTGATTTTGCGCGTCATTCCGTTCAATCCTTTCGTAGCTCCGAAGCATTCGAGAGGCGATGACAAAACGCCCTGCTCCGGTACAAAGAAACTCTGACCCTATCCTAGCAGAGCTTAATGCTCAAAAGTCGTGTTTAAAGCGAAACTTGGAACTTAAATCGTGATATACCAGAGGTTCTTCAAATCCATGGCATTGCGCAAGGCGTCCAAAACCTCCTCGGTCACGTTTCCTTCCACGTTCATATAGTTGAGCATAGTTCCCTTGTTGGGCTCAATACCGCATTGCAAGGTGGTGATATTGATACCCGCCTCGCCCAAGATGGTGCCGGTAAGACCCAAAATACCTGGCCTGTCTTCGTATTCGAATATGATAGCTTGCGGCGTGGGAACGATATCGATCTTGTAACCCAAAAACGATACGATCCGCGTGGATTGATGGGTGCCGAACAAGGTGGTTCCCAGTTCAACGCCATCGGCTTTCAGGCTGACGGTCGCCGAATACTCTCCCGCATCGGGCTTACGACGAACATCGACATGAATTCCATGGCGAGCAGCCATAACCTCCGCGTTTTCGCGCGTGACCGAAGGCACCGCGTTGGTGCTCAAGATGCCATCCAAAGCCGCAGCCAAAAGCATGGAAAGATCGGGGGCGGAAATCTGACCCGCCAGTTCGATCTGTACGCTTTCGGGAATCTGCCCCAAAATTTGGGCGACCATGCGACCCATGATCTCGCAAGCTGGCACAAAAGGCTCTATGGCATCAAGTACCTCAGGCGGTAGCGTCGAGGCGTTGAGCGCGGTCGGCACGATGGAACCCTCAAGACCCGTCCAGACATATTCGGCGATCTCAGTGCCAGCACGCACCTGAGCATCTTTGGTGACCGCCGCGATGTGAGGTGTCAAAATCGCATTGCTGAACTCATGAAGCGGAGAGTCATGGCAGGGCTCTTCCTCATAGCGGTCAAAGCCCACGGCGGAAATCTTTCCGGCAGCCATGAAATCTGCGAGCGACTTCATGTCGAAGATATCGCCCCGAGCGGCATTGATGAGAATCACGTTGTCCTTCATGAGAGCATATTCGTTCGGACCGAAGAGATACTTGGTGGCTGAGGTGTTGGGCAGGTGCACGGTGATCACATCAGCCTCACGCAGCACGTCATCGAAATTCTCGTAGAGCACCACACCTAAGGATTCTGCCCGCTCAGGAGCGCAATAGGGGTCATAGCCGATCAGGCGCATGCCAAAAGCTCGCGCACGTTCAGCCACCAGACCACCGATGCGGCCGAGACCGATGATAGCCAAGGTCTTCTCAAACAGCTCAACGCCGGTCCACTTCGTCCGCTCCCACTCGTGATTGTGCATCGAGGCATTGGCCTGGGGAATCTTTCGAGCGCAGGCAAGGATCAGCGCCATGGTCTCTTCAGCAGCGGAAAGGATATTCGACGTCGGCGCGTTGCAGACTAAAACCCCATGAGCGGTAGCCGCATCGATATCGATGTTGTCCACCGTCACACCCGCTCGCCCGATGATCACGAGATTCTCGGCAGCATCAAGCACTTCCTCGTCGACTTTGGTGGCAGACCTGACAATGAGGCCATCGTAGGGTACGATGGCATCCACCAATTCCTGGTGGCTCATCTTCAAACGCACATCCACTTGATAGCCTTTGGACACCAAGATATCGATGCCCTCTTGGGCGATACGTTCAGTTATGAGGATTTTCTTCTCTGCCATGTCTGTTGATCCCTTCTAGCAAACCGGCAGCATGGAAATGCTGCCGGTCATATCCCCCTCTAGTTTCCTGCTAAGAGCAAAAGATCACAGTGATTGCCACTGCTGATCTTAGCTATGGTCTTTTTCGAACTCGGCCATGTAGGCGACGAGCGCCTCAACACCTTCTTTAGGCATGGCGTTGTAGATGGAGGCCCTCATGCCGCCTACCGAACGATGACCCTTGATGGAAACGATGTTGTGGGACTTGGCCTCAGCCACAAACAACGCATCCAGATCATCGCTTCCGGTGACGAAAGGAACGTTCATGATCGAGCGGTCTTCCTTGCGAGCAGTACCCTTGAAGAGTTTGGACTGGTCAAGGAAGTCATAAAGAATTGCCGCCTTCTCCTCGTTGCGCTTCTTCATCGCCTCAAGGCCACCTTGAGCCTTTAACCACTTGAACACCAAGCCGCAGATATAGATGCCATAGGCGGGCGGGGTGTTGTGCATGCTCTTGCCCTTTACCTGCGCGGAGTAGCGCATCAAGGTCGGGGTAAACGGCAGCGGATCCTCATAGATCAGATCGTCACGCACGATGACGATGGTCACACCGGCAGGACCGATGTTCTTTTGCACGCCACCATACATAACGCCGTAATCTTCGATATTCATAGGTTCAGAAAGGAAGCAGGACGACACATCGGCGACCAGCGGCTTGCCCTTGGTATCGGGAAGCTTGTTGTAACGGGTGCCGTAGATGGTCTCATTTTGGCAAATGTAGACGTAATCGGCATCGGGAGAAATCTCGATGGCATCGACGTCTGGCACATAGCTGAAGTTTCCATCCTCAGAAGATGCCAACAGGTGAGCATCTCCGTAGAGCTGAGCCTCTTTGTAGGCTTTCTTTGACCAGGAGCCGGATACGATGTAGTCGGCCACCTTGTTGCGCATCAAATTCATGGGAATGCCGGCGAACTGAAGCGTGGCGCCACCCTGCAAGAAGAGCACCTGATAGTTTTCAGGAATGGACAAAAGATCCCGTATATCCTGCTCAGCGGTGGCGATGATCTCTCCGAATTCCTTGGAGCGATGGCTCATCTCCATGACAGACATTCCCGAACCGTTGTAATCGAGCATCTCTGCCGCCGCTTGGCGCAATACCTCTTCAGGAAGCATTGCTGGACCTGCTGCGAAGTTGTAAACCCGTGCCATGAGCGTCCCTCTCTTTTTTCTTTCCCCTACTTAAAGCATTTTTAACCTAATCGCTACCATTGTATCTTTCATTACCACAAGTCGAAGAGATTTCAGGTACAAGGCGCAAACTTTCTTTCTGATGGACGAGCGTGGCGCTATAATTTCTTCGGTTCCAAAGCAGAAAACGAGGTTTCTATGAGTTCCCACAAGCCCCATCTCGCACCGAGCGTCCGCGTTGCCCCCAATGCTGTGATCTTAGGAGATGTGCGTATAGGCGAAGATTCCTGCGTGCTTTTCAATGCCACGATCCGCGGTGATTTTGGTGGCTATGTCCAAATCGGAGCCCGCACCAACATCCAAGAACTCGCCTGCGTCCATGTGCCGGTAAATGGCGCCACCGTCATTGGCAACGAGGTCTCCGTGGGACATGGCGCCATTCTCCATGGCTGCACCGTTGGCAACAACTGCCTCATCGGCATGGGATCGATCATTTTGGATGGGGCGCGCATCGGAAACCACTGCCTTGTTGGCGCTGGTGCCCTCGTCACCGGTAAGGCCGATATTCCCGATGGGATGATGGTGATCGGATCTCCCGCGATAGCTCTGCGCCACCTCACCGAAGAGGAGATTCAGCGGCTTCATAGCAATGCCGATGAATATGTGACCGAAGCCAAGGCCATGGTGGCCGACGGCATTCTCAAAGAAGGTCTTGATGATAGTTTCGACGATTAACGCAGCTTCAATATGACGCTGCCAGTCGTCTCGCTTGTGCCGCCGACGAGGGTCTTTAAGACAAGCGCAGCTTAAATGCTTGCAACAACTCCCTTGATGATGGTGCTGAATTCTGGAAGCTTCTGAGCTGCCACCTCTACCACTTCCTCGTCGTCGGGATTAGAGGCCTCAATGCCACAGCCCATATTAGTGCAAAGCGACATACCCATCACGCGCATGCCCACCTGACGAGCGGCGATAACCTCTTCCACCACCGACATGGCCACGGTATCGGCACCCCAATCCCCAAACATACGGATTTCAGCGGCGGTTTCGAAACTCGGCCCCAAAACTGCCAGGTAAACGCCTTCATGAGCACGAATGTCATGGCTTTGAGCCACTTGCATCGCACACTTTCTCAAAGCCTCGTCATAAGCGTGGTAGAGCGAAAAGAATCGGGGACCGATCTCAGTGGCTTCCCGATTGGCTATGGGATTTCGACCGGTGAAATTGATATGGTCGTACATGATGCAGAAATCCCCCACGCGATAACTCTGATTGATGGCTCCCGCCGCGTTTGTAGTGATAAGCGTCGTGATGCCTAATTCATGCATGAGCCAAACCGGATAGGCCACTTCCTGAGCGCTATAGCCTTCATAGCCATGAAGCCGACCTTGCATGGCTAATACGCAATGGCCTTCGATCATGCCACAGACGAATTGACCCACATGGCTATTCGCGGTGCTTTTCCCCATAAAGGAGATCTGCTCAAAGGGAATTTGAATCGGATCTTTAATCTCGTGCGCGAAATCTCCAAGACCTGATCCCAGTATGATGCCAACGCTCGGCTTGCGGTTGACTAAAAGAGTCTCCATCTCCTCTTTTGATTGAGCCAGCTTTTCCTTAATGGTCATCGATTCCTTAGTGTTCATCGAGGCTCCTTTTATACAGGTTTTCGCGCGAGAAGAATCCGTGGCTTTCCCGCGAGATCATTCACAAGGTCAAGGATCTGAAAGCCTTGAGAACGCGCGAAATCAGCCGCATCATCAAGGCTCGTTTCATGAAGTTCTACCGCTAACGATCCCCCGCCTTTAAGAAAATCCCAAGCTTGGGGCAGCAGCTTACGGAAGATATCCAACCCATCTTCGCCCCCGTCTAAAGCCAACCTTGGCTCAAAGGCGGAAACCTCCTCATCGAGAGTTCCCAGCACCTCGGTCGGAATATAGGGGGGATTGGATACGATGAGATCAAAACTTCCCTTCAAATCTGGTTCCAAGGAGTTCAAGAGATCCGAGGCCAGAGCCTGAACGCGCTCCTGCAATCCCAACCGCTCGATGTTCTCTTGGGCAAGCGATAAAGCCTCAGAAGAGCAATCCAGGGCCATCACCGAGACCTGAGGGCGCTCCCAAGCGATGGAACAGGCGATACAACCGCTTCCCGTACCCACATCGAGGATCGACGGACTTATGTCTTGGGACGTCTGCTCATCCAACAAGCGCAGTGCCTCCGAGACCAGCACTTCGGTTTCAGGACGAGGAATCAATACTCCCGGGCGAACGGTAAGAGTGAGATAGCGAAAAGCGGCTTCATTGGTGATGTATTGAAGGGGCTCTCCTCCAGCGCGGCGGCTCACGTATTCGCGAAGCGTCGCTCGCTCATCGAGGGAAAGTGGCTGCTCGTAATTCGTGTACAGTTCGATGCGGCTTAATCCTGTTGCGGCTCCAAGCAGCCATTCCGCAGACAGACGTCCATGAGCGTCTCCCTTGCGCTCAAGATAGCCGCGAGTCCAATCGAGCGCAGCCTGTATGGTCCAAATGTTTTGTGCCAAAAGCCTATCCGCGAAGCGACGTCAAAACCGAAGACGAAACCGACGATGAAACCGACAACTTGACCGACAACTTACCCGGTAACTAGACCGCAGCCTCGAGCTTTCGAGCCCGATCAGCCGCCTGAAGAGCCGTAATGAGCTCAGCCAAACCGGCTCCGCCAGCACTCAAAAGAACTCCGTTATAGGTACCGTTATAGCCGATGCGATGATCGGTGACCCGATCCTGGGGACCGTTATAGGTGCGGATTTTCTCAGCTCGATCTCCCGAGCCAATTTGAGCGAGACGCTCCGCCCCTTCCGCCGCCTGCTGTTCCGCGAGCATCTTTTCATAGAGTCGAGCACGCAGTACTGTCATCGCGGCCAGTTTGTTTTGGAGCTGCGACTTTTGGTCTTGGGACTGAACCACCAAACCCGTGGGCAGATGGGTGATGCGCACCGCCGAGTCGGTGGTATTCACGCACTGACCCCCGGGGCCGCCGGCGCGATAGACATCGATGCGAAGGTCGTTTTCGTTGATCTCCACTTCCACCTCATCCGCCTCAGGTAAAACCGCCACGGTAGCCGTCGAGGTGTGAATGCGACCCTGACTTTCGGTCTTGGGAACACGCTGTACGCGGTGCACGCCGCTTTCAAACTTCATCAGGGAATAGACCTTATCGCCTTTAACCTTGAACTGGATTTCCTTATAGCCCCCCGCCTCCGACGGAGACACATCTAAGGTTTCGGTCTTCCATCCCTGCTCACCGGCGAAGTGCATATACATACGATAGAGATCCCCGGCAAAGATCGCAGCTTCATCACCGCCAGCTGCGGCGCGAATCTCAACGATGATGTCCTTCTCATCGGCGGGATCTGAGGGGATCAACATGAACTTGATGTCCTCCTCGAGCTGCGGCAGTCGCTCTTCGACGCCGGCGATCTCCTCTTGGGCGAATTCCTTCATGTCGGGATCCGAAAGCATCTCCTTGGCTGCCTCCAGATCATCGATGGCCTGAAGATATTCCCGCGCTTTTTTAACGAGCGGACCCTGATTCGCATATTCTTTCGCTATGCGGTTGTATTCTTTTTGATCCCCTAAAACAGCGGGATCCCCCATTTTCGTCTGGAGCTCTTCGTAAGCGGCAATGATTTTTGCCAGCTTGTCACGCATATTGCTATCTTGCATGGATCTATAACCTCAGCTCTGAAATAGCCGATAATCGGCGAAACCTTTTGCTTCATGATAGCAGATAGCGCTTCAGTGTCGCAGGCTCAGGCCAAGGGCTTCACATTCTAAAGATCGGCGTCAAGAAGATAATCTGCTGCCTCTTCGGCGCAGATGGCGCCATCGGCGGTAGCGGTCACCACTTGCCGCAATGTTTTGGTTCTCACATCCCCGGCAGCGAACACGCCCGGTACCGTCGTTATTCCCCGTTCATCGGCGATGATGTGACCACTTTGGCTCAGATCCACCGCACCGGCGAGAAACTCCGTATTAGGGATGTTTCCTACAGCGATAAAGACGGCTGCAACCGGCAGAATCCGAGACTGCCCAGTTTTATTATTCTCCACTCGAAGACCTGTGAGCTTACCGTCTTCACTCACCATCTCACGGACCTCGTGGTTCCAGAGGATCTCGACGTTGGGCATTTCCTCAAGGCGGCGATGATAGATTGCGGTGGCGCGCAGACGATCACGCCTGTGGATGAGGTAGACCTTCGCACAGATACGCGCAAGATAAACGGCATCCGCGGCCGCCACGTTTCCCCC
>CANRPV010000071.1 GCA_947632575.1 uncultured Eggerthellaceae bacterium
CAAGTACCAGCACAAATGCTCGTACCAAGTCGAATGCACCAAAAGCTGTGAAATCGCCTAAAGCATCCAATACGCCCAAGGCATCCAAAACAGCTAAAACGCCATCTTATTCGAGATCCCAGGCCTCACATTCAGCGGCAGACTCTCGTTTGGGAAGGGTCGTCATAAGTGGGGGAGATCGGCACGCCACTTCCACGCGTAAAGCCTCGTCAATGCATGGTAGCCACAGATCGGGAAGAGGCGCATCCCGGGGATTTCTCCGCCGACTCGGTTCGGGCATTCTCGGCATATTCCGCTCATTAGGACTTGCTCTGGTTCATCTGGCTCAGAGAAGCCGCGTGGCGCTGGTCATCATGATTCTTCTCGCCTGTGGTCTTGTCTTTACGGCAGGGGATTTCATCATCAATAACGGGCGTATCTATAGTGGTGTTACGATCGGTGGCCTTGATGTCGCAGGAATGAACAAGGAGGAGGCTGCCGCAGCTGTACAGAGTCAATTTGCCGACCAGCTGGCCTCTACTCAGGTGATTGTTTTCGCCAACGAGGATATTGCCTCTGATCCTTCCATCGAAGAGGAGATCGCCCGTGAGGAGTCTTTGGACGAGCTCACCTCGTTGGAGGAGGCGCGGGCAAACCGTCAGCTTTGGGTCGCTGACGCCAACAGTCTCGCTGCCGCACTTGATACCGATGCGATGGTAGAGCAGGCTCTGGCTACCGGTCGCGGATGGGAAGGTCCCTTTGTGCGTCTCGCCGCTCTTTTAGGTGGCTGGGACGTGCCAGTGCAGGCCCTCTATGACCCAAGCGCATTGGAGTCATTCGCCCATGAGATCGATCTGACCATCGGTGATCCTCGAGTGGACTACTCCATCTCAATCGAGGACGGCACGGCCTCTATGATCGAAGGCCATGACGGTTATATGGTTAACCGAGACCACCTCGCTGATCAACTTGATGAGGCGTTTTTTCCCGAGGGAAACGGCAAGAACAGCTTTGTGGCAAAAGTGGAGTTCGCGCCATCACGAACGACCGCCGAAGAGGTGTCACGAGCGGTCGATGCGCTTAATCTGGCACTTTCCCGCCCGGTTGTCGTGAATTACAACGGCAACAGCTATAACGTCCCTCGCGATGAACTGGCGTCTTGGATCGTCGTTTCCATCGATGAGAATAAAGAGGGAAGCGCCTTGGCATTGGGAATCGATGCCACGAAGGCCTCTCCTGATTTGATAAGCATGATTCATCAGGCGATTACCGGCAACAACGTCAGCGTGAGATTTGCCGTCGACGGTGGTCAGGTGAAGGTATTGACCGATGGAAGCGTATCCATCCCGAATCTGGATGAGGCACTTTCGTTTTTGGACGCGGATCTCTTAAACTCAGTCCGGGCGGCGCTTGAGGGGAAGACGCAGGAATCTCAAAGCTCCGGCATCACGCTTACCATTGAAAACGTCACCGCTCCCTCGTCTATGAGTTTCGACGATGCTCTGGCTTGTGGCCTTATCACCGAGATCTCAAGCTTTACCACCGAATACCTCAACACGTCGGCCACTCAAAACCGTATCCACAACATCCATCTGGCCGCCGATGCACTCAATAACAGCGTCATCGCAGCCAATGGAGGTACCTGGTCCTTTAACGAGGTAGTGGGGGATGCTAACGAATCTCGCGGGTATTTGGGCGCTGGCACCATTCAAGGCAACGAGCACGAGGACGCCATCGGCGGCGGTATCTGTCAGGTGGCCACGACGGTTTTCAACGCGGTCTTTGACGCAGGTTATCCGATCGTGCGTCGCAATAACCATACGCTCTACATCGCCAGCTATCCTGACGGTCGCGATGCGGCGGTTGCCTATCCCGATATGGATCTCATCTGGCGAAACGACAGCAATTCAGACGTGTTGGTCAGAAGCTCCTATACCGACACGACGCTCACTATTCGCCTCTTTGGCATCGATCCGGGCTATGTGGTGAATTGGTCTCGTACCGATTGGGAGAAGGGTGCCGCATTCACCACCCGCTACGAGGTGGATGAAAACCTTGCGCCCGGCACTCAATACACGAAGACCCCGGGCGTAAATGGTATGAAAATCACCGTATATCGCACCGTTACCGCCCCAGACGGTACCATCCTCCTTGAAGATGTTTTTTATTCGACCTATCAGCCTGAAACAGAGGTTATTGTAAAGGGGCCGGATAATCCTAGCGCTCAAGCTTCGGGAGATACATCCGGTGATTCAACAGACTCTCAATAGTTTGTTGGAGTGGATTTCTAAAGACTGTCGGTAAATCGGGATCAAGATTCGGACAATCCAGAGAAAGAGGTGCTTTGTGTACTTTCAGCCAGAGATAGAGACGATGGATCGGGAGAAGCTGCGCGATCTTCAGCTTACGCGCATGCAGGAATCGGCCAAAAACGCCTTCGATAACATCGAGTTTTATCGCAAGTCGTTTGGCGAGGCCGGTGTTACGCCCGATGACCTCAAGTCCTTCGACGATCTTACTAAATTCCCCTTCGTCACCAAGCAGGATATGCGTGATGCCTATCCTTTCGCCATGTTCGCAAGACCGATGGTTGATGTGGCTCGGATCCATGCCTCATCGGGCACGACAGGACAAGCCACGGTCGTCGGTCATACCGCCAACGACCTGAAGCACTGGGGAGAGTGCTTTGCCCGTGGCATCTACATGGTCAATGGTGGCCCGCAATCCACGCTTCAAGTCTCCTATGGCTATGGTTTGTTTACCGGAGGCCTCGGGGCTCATGCCGGTGGCGAAGCCGTGGGCTGCGCGGTTATTCCCACGAGCTCCGGTAACACCAAGCGCCAGGTCCAGATGATGCGGGATTGCAAGACCGATATTCTCGCTTGCACGCCGTCCTACGCGCTTCTTATCGCCGATACCGCCATTGAGATGGGTTACAAGCCCTGGGAGGAATTCCCCATTTCCGGTGGCATTTTTGGCGCTGAGCCGGCTTCTGATAATATGCGCGAGGAGATCGCCTCGAAGCTCGGTATCCAGTACTGTGACGTCTATGGCCTCTCGGAGATCATGGGACCGGGTGTGGCCATGGAATGCGCGGAGCGCCATGGTCTGCATATCGCCGAAGATCATTTCTACTGCGAGATCATCGATCCTGAGACCCTCAAGCCCGTGCCTGATGGGGAATGGGGTGAGCTGGTCATCACAACGCTCACGCGCGAGTGCTGCCCGCTCATTCGCTATCGTACCCGTGACGTCACGCGTATCATCTCCGAGCCGTGCGCATGTGGCCGTACTCATCGTAAGATCGATAAACTCCGCGGACGTACCGACGACATGCTCATCATTCGTGGCGTGAACGTCTTCCCGTCCCAGATCGAACAAGTCATCACCACGTTCCCCGAGGTTGCGACCCATTATCTGATCACCTTAACCAATAAGGGACCGTTAGACCATGTGCTTCTGCAGGTGGAAACCGAACCCGGATTCCCTATCGACGAGATTCGCAAGCTTGAGGATTTGAAGGCACGACTCGGTGCCGAGCTTAAGAGTAACCTCCAGGTTTCCGTCGAGATCCAGCTCGTCGAGCCTAAGACCCTCGAGCGCAGCATGGGTAAAGCCAAGCGTGTCATCGACCTGAGAGAAGGGACCCACGCATGATCACTCAACTCACCGTTTTTCTCGAGAACTCTAAAGGACGTCTATCCGACGCTTGCCGCGTGATCGCCGACGGGAACATCAATATGAAGGCGCTGTTCTTATCTGACACCACCGATTTTGGCGTTGCTCGCATCTTCTGCGACACGCCCGAGAAGGCGGCAGGACTTCTGAATGAGGCAGGACACCGTGCCGCGCTGACTTCTGTCATTGCGGTGAGCGTTCCGAATGAACCTGGCGGATTGTCGAAGCTTCTGCAATACTGTGACAGCTGCGATATGAATATCGAGTATGGCTACTGTTTCATCGTCGATGGAGATAGAGCGATTGATGTTCTTAAGATCGACAGCGATGACGCTGAGGAGAAGCTAATCGAAGGTGGCTTTACGATCGTGAAGCCCGAAGAGGTTTATGCCATTTAATTTAGCGATAGGGATAGCAGTATCCAAAGATAAACCGCATGGGCTCGAAAGGCGGCTCATGCGGTTTCTTGCGTGTTGTATTCTTGCATTTTCGCTCATCCTCATTCCCGCGCCGGCCTTCGCCGATGTGCGTAAAAGCGACGTAGTGCTTGGACTTACCATCGAGGAGCGGGGTGCAGCGGCAAATTTCTTTCCAAGCATTCAAGCTGAATATGCTCTGCTTTTAGATGGGGAAGGGAACGTCTATTTCGATCGCAACAGCCTCGGTGAGAGTCAAATTGCCTCCATCACAAAGATCATGACGGCTACCATCGTGCTTGATCAGGTTTCTGATAGTGAGCTCAATAAAGATAAGCTCACGGTTTCGGCGAGAGCCGCATCGGTGGGCGAGTCCTCCGCGGAGCTGAAAGAGGGGGACACCCTTTCCCTTTACGACTGTCTGCAAGCTTTGCTCATTCCTTCGGGAAATGACGCCGCTATCACGCTTGCCGAGTTCATGGGATCGCGCATGGATCCGTCTTCGTTTGATATCAGCGGGCAAGCGAGGGATTTCTTCAGCTCACGGGGCGTTGATTTGGACGAGCTCGCTCAAAGCGACGATCCGATAGATGTCTTTGTCTGCGCTATGAATCTGAAAGCGCTTGAGATCGGTTGCACCGAGACGGTATTTACCAATCCCCATGGCCTTGACGATGGCCAATATGGCACGACAATGCACAGCAACGCCAAGGACGTGGCGACGATGAGCCTTAACGCCATGCGTAACGAGACGTTTCGAACGATCGTCGATCAGGCTAAAGCCACCATCGAGGTCATTCATGGTGATGGTCAGAAGGGATCCATCGAGTTAGAGTCCACCGATAAGCTGATCGGGGTCTACGAGGGCGCTTGCGGCATAAAGACTGGACGTACGCTGCTCGCGGGATCGTGTTTCGCCGGAGCTGTACAGCGCGATGGGGAGTATCTCTACGCGATCGTGCTCAATTCGCCCAACGATGAACAGCGCTTTTACGATGCGGAGACTCTCTATAACTGGTATTACGAAAACGATATCGACTATCACTTGGCCAACTCTGACGAGACCGTCTCCATCATGCTCAACAATGAGCAGGTCGATGCGCCCATAGTTGCTGAGGTCACCCATGGCGGTTGGATTGATAAGACCGTCAAAGCGACGCTTGCCGATCCCGACCAAACCATTGAGGTCTTTGCTGTAGAGGGCAACATTTCCCAGGAATTTCATCTAAATGATGCCAACGGCAACGTAAAGGTGGGGGATGTGTTAGGAACGGTAACCTTCTATCAGCATAACGAGGAGCTTATAACCGTCGATGTGGTGGCAGCGGAGGATGTGGCCGCGCCTAATTTCATCGAAGGCATCGGGATATGGTGGGAGCGATTGATGCGGAGCTTTTCCGGTGAGCCCGGTGCGGCTTCCACGGTGATCATCAACGAGACGCCGCTTATTTTCGACCGCCGGGTTTAAGCCTTTAAATGCGCGTTCAAGGAGTATCCTTTTAGCTAACGAATAAATGCCTGTATCGGGCTTGAAAAGAGGTGAAATCGATGGCATCTCGCTGTCCTATTTGCGAAGCCGAACTGGAAGACAGCTTCGAGGTATGTCCCAGTTGTGGATTTCGCCTTCAGGGGTCGACCCAGTCCTATAAGCCCATCACCCTCCAGCCCGAGGACACTCCTAAGAGCGAGTCTCGTGCCGGCGGCGTATTTCGAGTGATCAGCGGACCGCAAACGGGTCTGGTGTATTCCATTGGACCAGATGTGACCACCATCGGGCGGTCTCCCCAGTGCAGCATCTTTCTTAACGATATGACGGTATCACGAACCCATGCCACCCTTGAACAGGAGGGTGAGGCTTTGATATTGCGCGATGACAACTCGTTTAACGGTGTCTGGGTCAACAACCAGAACATCGAGGCCAAGGTTTTGCGCTTCGGCGATTTAATTCAAATTGGAGCTTTCTGCCTTCGCTATGAGGAGGCTCCTGTCCAAGAGCGATCCGAGGAGGATTGATCCATGAAACTTCTGTCAGGCAATGAAGCTATTGCCCAGGGAGCCTGGGAGGCTGGTGCGAGCGTTGGAGTCGCCTATCCGGGTACTCCTTCCACGGAAACGATGGAAGCGTTCGCATTAAAAGAGGGCGTCTATGCCGAGTGGTGCATCAATGAGAAAGTCGCGGTGGAAGTAGGCATTGGCGCTTCTGCTGCTGGTGCCCGCGTTTTGGCGACGATGAAGCATGTGGGCGTAAATGTGGCTGCTGATCCGCTCTTTACCGCTGCCTACACTGGCGTCGGCGGGGGATTTGTGCTGCTTGCCGCCGATGATCCCGGCATGTATTCCTCTCAAAATGAGCAAGACTCCCATTATTATGCTCAGGCTGCCCATATTCCGGTCCTCGATCCGGCGGATTCGGCTGAGGCGCTTCGCTTTACCAAGGATGCCTACGATCTGTCAGAGCGTTTTGATGTTCCGGTCATGATTCGCTCGAGTGTTCGCGTATCGCACACTAAAACACCTGTTGAGATCGGTATGCGCCAGGAACATGAGCTGAAGGCTTTCGAAAGCCAGCCCTCTAAGTGGGTTATGATGCCGGCTTTTGCAAAAGGACGTCGTAAGGTGCAGTTGCAGCGCATTCGCGACCTAAAAGAATGGGTCGAGACCTGCCCCTACAATGAGGTGTTTGACGGCGACGGTGAGATCGGCGTCATCTGCGCTGGTGCGGTATATCAGGAGGTGGCTGAGGCGCTGCCGCAGGCTTCCATCTTTAAGCTAGGAGTGACCTGGCCGCTGCCCGAACAGGCTATCAGGGATTTCGCCACCTCAGTAGACAAACTCTATGTCGTGGAAGAAGCTTCCGAATACCTAACGAATGCCGTCAAGGCGGCCGGTGTCAACGTGGCCGATTTCCCCTTCCCGCTTCCCGAGGATGGCGAGCTCGCGCCTTATCTCATTCGCAAGGCACTAGGTCTCCCTGTGGATCCTGCTCTTGAAATGCGAACTGATCTCCCCGGCAGGCCTCCGGCATTTTGCCCAGGATGTCCGCACAGGCTTGTATTCCGCGAACTTAACAGCCTTAAAGCTATCGTGACCGGCGATATCGGATGTTATACCCTTGGTGCCTTACCGCCACTTTCAGCGATGGATTCTTGCGTCGACATGGGTGCTTCCGTCTCCATGGCTCACGGCTTCGATATCGCGACACGGGGTGAAAGTTCGCGTCCAGTGGTGGCCGTTA
>CANRPV010000072.1 GCA_947632575.1 uncultured Eggerthellaceae bacterium
AAAGCCTTGATAGCATCCTCAGTCATAGCGGCTTCGCGGGCAGCGGCCTCATCGATAATGTCAGACATGATCTGCTCCTTTCAAAAAATGCCAGGGAATCCATGGCATTCCGGCGTTTCCTTTCGCTTGCTCAAAGGTTAACCGAAGAACTTCGTGAAACGCCTCCTGACGCAGACTTTGTTTGTCTCTTGTTACATGAGGCCTCTTCCGAGCGCTCCTACTGAACTTCCTGCTGAATGCTCCTGCCAAATACTTCTATCGGACTTCCCTACCAAACGTTCCTACTGAACGTCTCTAGCGACTCCCTCTTGCGAACGCACCCCAAATGCGCATCGAAATCTCGCCGAACTCTCATCGCCGAAGTTTCCGGCTGTTGAACGAAAACACTCACCGCTTACGGGCAATCTTTCTATAATTCGACAAAGCACCATAATTGTCAGTCTTCGAAGAAAGGAACACTATGTTAAAGGCGAATACGGGCTCAAGCATCAACAGTGATGCGAAGCTGGCTGGAGCAGAGGCTGCAGCTGCAGCCAAGGTCGGTCTCGATCCGGTGTCTTTGGCTTTCGTCTACGCTAGCTGTGACTATGATCTCGATGCCATGCTGGCAGGCGTAGCTGAGGAGCTCCCGGGAGTTCCCGTCATCGGAAACACGTCGTTTACCGGCGTCATTACCCCTGATGGCTACATCGGAGGAGACACTCCCTTTGTAGGCATCCTGGCTCTTTCCGATCCGGATATGAGCGTGGGCGTCGCGGCGGTCGAAAAACCCGGCACGGCCATTGAGATGGGCGAGCAAGTGGCACTGGCCGCTATGGCAGCTGCTGGCCAGGATGTGGCTCCGGATTACTACTATATGGTCGCTCCTCCCGCTGAAGAGGAGTTCTACGTCAAAGGTATAACCAACATCATCGGCCGCGTGCCCTTCTTCGGTGGCAGCGCCGCCGACAACACCATCGCCGGCCAATGGAAGCTCTACACCGGTGAGGGCGCCTTCGCCGATGGCATCGCCGTCGCCTTCATTTACACCGACAAGGCCATCACCAACAAGTTCACCGGCGCGTATCGTGAGACCGACGACATGGGCATCATCACCAAGGTCGAAGGAGACCGCACCCTCGTCGAGATCAATGGCAAGCCGGCTCTTGAGCAGTACGCCGAATGGCGCGGCATGAGCGTTGATCAGCTCAAGGGCGGCGATCTGTTGGTAGCCACCATCACTTCTCCGCTGGGCGTTAAAGACCGACTCGGCGATCTGGTCGCAATTCGTCACCCCATGAACGGCAACGATGACATGTCCATGAATATCGGCAACAAGCTGGCCGAAGGCACCGCCGTTATCCGCATGGAGGGCAGCGTGGACGAGCTCATCGATTCCACCGGCAAGACCCTTGAGGAGCTCAAGGCTAAGATGCCCGGACCCGCGGGTGCCTATCACCTGGTCCATTGCGGCGGTCGTCGTGCTGGCATCGACACGCGTATCGATGAGGTGGCCGAGCAAATCAAGGCCGCGGCTGGTGACACTCCCTTTATCGTGGAGTTTACCTTCGGCGAGTACGGCACCGAGGCCGACGGCGTTAACGCCTGCGGCGGCTTGATGCTGTCCTTCACCGCCTTCGAGGCCTAGGAATCGCTCTCGTTTCCCCTATCGAACATCCTCAATCGAAAGGAAACCATCCTATGAAAATGTTTATCGACGGCAAGGCGGTGGATGCTTCCGACGGTAAGACCATCGATGTGATCAACCCCGCCAACGGGAATGTCATCGACAGCGTTCCCGCAGCTACGGCTGAAGACGTCGCCCATGCCGTCGCCTGCGCTAAGGCCGCTCAAAAGATCTGGGCGGAGGTTCCCGTCCATGCAAGGGCCAAGATCATGCTGAAGTTCTGCGATCTGGTAGACGAACATCACGACGATCTGGCCTCAACCCTCTCCCAAGAAACCGGCAAGCCGATCTCCGAAGCTCACGCGGAAATCAACAACATCCGCATCGCCTTCGAGGGTTTCTCAGAGCGCGCCAAGCACCTCTACGGCGAGACCATCCCCGCGGGAATGGAAGCTGGTCAGGATAAAAACGTGCTGATCATCAAGAAGGAGCCGCTCGGCGTCGTCGCCTGCGTCATCCCCTTCAACTTCCCCTGCGACCTGTTCGACCAGAAGGTGGCTCCGGCGCTGCTCGCTGGCAATGCCGCCATCGTGAAACCTTCAACGGACAATCCTCTCACCCTCTGCAAGCTCACCGCGCTCATGGGTGAGGCTGGCGTGACCCCGGGCGCCATTGAGATCGTCACCGGTCGCGGCTCAACGGTAGGCGAAGGGCTTTGCAAGAACAAAGACGTGGACCTGATCACCTTGACCGGCTCCACCGAAGTCGGCATCGAGACCTTCAAGAACGCCGCTGAGGGCATGACCCACATCGCCCTCGAGCTCGGCGGCAACGACGCGTTCATCGTCCTTGAGGACGCCGACGTGGATCTCGCCGTCGAGGAGCTCATGTGGGGCCGCATGTACAACACCGGCCAGGTCTGCTGCGCCTCCAAGCGCTTCCTGATCCATCGCAGCCGCGTGGGTGAATTCACTGAGAAGGCGCTCGCCCGTATTAAGGCCCTCCGCCAGGGCGACCCGGCTGATCCGGACACCCAGATCGGCTGCCTGATCAGCGAGAAAGCCGCTATCGAGGTGGAGCGTCAGATCAATCTGACCGTAGAGCAGGGCGGCAAGATCCTTCTGGGTGGCACCCGCGATGGTGCTTTCATCGCCCCCACGATCATCGTCGACGTGCCGAAGACCGCTGACGTGGCTTCGGACATGGAGATCTTCGGCCCGGTGGTTCCCATCATCACCTTCGACACGGTCGAGGAGGCCATCGAGATCGCCAACAGCTCCAAGTTCGGCCTGTGCGGCTGCGTCTTCACCCAGGATATGAAGACCGCGGTCAAGGTCTGCAACGCTCTGGAATGCGGCGGCACCGTCATCAACGGCGCCAGCTTCTTCCGCAGCTTCGAGATGCCGTTCGGCGGTTACAAGTACTCGGGCGTCGGCACCGAAGGCGTTCTGTCCACCTTCGACGAGATGACCCACACCAAATCCGTCGTATTGAAAAACATTCTGTAACTGCTATAACTGACAGCGAACAGCTTTAGCGGCAAGCGAGATCCCGCCGGACTCTGCGAAGAGCTGGCGGGATCTTTTTGATAGCGACAGAGAGTGATATAGCAAGAGAGATCCGAGGAGAAGCCATGTGTGCCCCGAGCGAAACCACCCCTCCCAAAGTGAATACACCTGAGGAGAGACCTACCAACAAGAGCTTCACTGAAAAGAGCTTTTTCTCTGCGAATTCCCTCGAAAACGAAGAGACTCTCAAAGAGATCTATCTTGCCGGCGGCTGTTTCTGGGGAACCGAAGGCTATCTGCGAAAGTTGCCGGGAATCGTGGATACCTGCGTGGGCTACGCCAACACCGAGGTAGAAAACCCCAGCTACGAGGAAGTCTGCTCAGGAACCACCCATGCCGCGGAGACGGTTCAGGTAATCTATAACCCTGCCATCATTTCCCTCGCGCTGCTGCTTGAAGCGTATTTTCGCACCATCGACCCCACCTCTCTCAACCGACAGGGCAACGATCGAGGTACCCAATACCGCACAGGCATCTACTGGACTGATCCAGAGGACAGCACAACAGTTTTAGAGGCCCTCGCCAAAGAGCAGACCCGTTATGCCGCCAAACTGGTGGTCGAGGCAATGCCTCTCCAAAACTTCTACCCCGCCGAAGACTATCACCAGGATTATCTGGTTCATAATCCCTTTGGCTACTGCCATGTCAACCTGCATGACGCCACCCGGTTTATCCAAGAGCATCAAGCGGACTTCGCTGCCCTAAAACGGCAATTTACCAAGCCCTCCGACGAAGAGTTAAGACAGCGCCTCAGCCCGCTCGAATATGCCGTGACGCGAGAGGCAGCCACCGAACCTTCGTTTTCCCACCCCTATGACCACGAGTTTCGTCCGGGAATCTATGTGGACATCGTGACGGGAGAACCTCTCTTCAGCTCCTCCGATAAGTTCAATTCGGGATGCGGCTGGCCAGCTTTCTCCAAACCCATCGATCCGGAAGTGGTCACCGAACATGACGATCGCTCCTATGGCATGAATCGCATCGAAGTCCGCAGTCGATCAGGCCAGAGTCATCTTGGTCATGTTTTCAACGATGGCCCTCAGGAACTCGGCGGGCTGCGCTACTGCATCAATGGCGCTTCCTTGCGCTTCATACCGCTGGAATCCATGGATGCCGAGGGCTACGGTTATCTCAAGCCTCTCGTCAAGTAAGAGACAGCGCGAACGATGGACGAGCTTCTCGAGCTTTTCATCCCCTTTGTTGTCACGCTCGCCATCGGAGCGGCCGTCGGTTTTTTGTTCTACCGCCTCAAGGTACCGGCGGGATTTATGGTGGGCTCTTTTATCGGCGTGACCATCTTCAACCTGTTGACCTCCTACGCCTGGGTTCCCCCGGACACGCGCCTGCTCGTGCAGATCATCGCCGGCGGCTTTATCGGCTGTTCCATTGAACGAAGCGATTTACGTCGCCTTCGTCATCTTGGCGGCCCCTTGCTCTTTATGATTGGCGTCTATCTTTTGCTCATGTGGGGACTCGGTATCATCCTTTGGCTCTTCACGCCGCTCAGCCTTCCCACGGCTCTCATGGGCTCGGTTCCGGGCGGCGTCAGCGATGTGCCGATCATCTCGGCGGACATGGGAGCCGACGTGACCACCGTGGTCATTTTGCAGCTCGCCCGCTTTATCCTCGGCATCGCCGTTTTACCCTCGCTGGTGAACGCTCTTGATCGATTACGTACGCGCCAGGGCCATGCCGACAATCCCGGTAAGCCAAAGCGAGGCGCCGACAGCGCCGATCGTCACATCAGCCAACCTAAATCCCCCTGGGCCGTCGTGGTAACTCTTTTAGTGGCAGGAGCTGGAGGCGTGCTCGGTCGCTGGAGCGGGATTCCGGGAATCGTCTTTTTGTTTACCATCAGCTTTTCTTTGATCCTGAAGTTGGGATTTAATTTCGCCTATATCCCGCGGTGGTTGCGCCAGGTGGCGCAGGTGTTCGCGGGCTGCTATATCGGCACGCTCATCACTCCGGCGGACATCTTAGGCATCCCGGCAATCCTGCCTGCACTCATCCTTGTCCTCATCACCTACACGCTCAACTGCCTTATAACCGGCTATGGGCAAAGCCGTCTCTTTGGCTACGGGCGTCGCGAAGGCATGCTGATCGAATCCCCAGCCGGCGCCACCGACATGGCGCTCATCCTTGACGATATGGGGATCACCAATACCGACGTCATCATCTTGCAGGTGCTGAGAGCCATCATCGTCATCAGCCTCTTCCCGCAGATCGTCAATCTCACCCTCCTAATAGCAAACGCTCTATAGCAGCCGCTCTTTAGAGGAGAAAGCAAAAGGAGCCCGAAGGCCCCTTTTGGCTATGGATTATGTGAGAGAATCCCGAAGTTGGAATTGAAGTCGAATCGCGCCCGAAAGCGCGGGTCGAAATCCCGAAGAACTACCGAGCCTTGTCCTCGATTTCCTTCTCGGCAACCTCGGCTGCCTCAGCCTCGGCGTCCTTGGCGCGAGCCTCCTCAGCCTTGGCCTTCTCCTCTTCCTTGATCTCCTCCTGAGCGGACTCGATCTCCTCGACCACAGCCTCTTTGGCTTCCTCGGCGGTCTCTACCTTCTTGGGGGCAGGACGCTTGCGGGCTGCGGGCTTAGCGGCAGCTGCCTTCTTGGCTGCTTTGGCCGCCTTGGCTGCCACGGGCTCATTGATGAGCTCCATGATGACCATAGGAGCATTGTCGCCCTTGCGGGGACCAAGCTTCATAATGCGGGTGTAACCACCGCTGCGATCCTGGAACAGGCCCTGCTGGACCTTCTCGAATACCTCGCGTACCAGTTCCTTGTCGTTGAGGTAAGCGATGGCAAGACGACGAGAATGAAGATCACCCTTCTTAGCCCAGGTGATGACCTTGTCCACATCAGGACGAATCTCCTTGGCGCGAGATTCGATGGTCTTGATACGGTCATTCAAGAACAGCGCGCTCACCAAGCTGCGCTTCATGGCCTTGCTATGGCTGGTATCAGTGCCTAGCTTGCGCCCTTTCTTATTGTGTCTCATAACGGCTTTCTCCTATTGTTTCAAGTTGAGATCCATAGAGATGAGCTTGTCTTTGACCTCTTCGATGGATTTCGTGCCGAAATTACGAATGTTAAGCAGGTCGTTCTCGGAGAACTCGACCAGCTGACGCACCGAGTGAATGCCGGCGCGCTTCAGACAGTTGTAGGAACGGACGGAAAGATCCAGATCCTCAATCTGCTTGTCCAGCTCGGCGTTGGACTCTTGTCCCTCAGGCGCGAAGATGGACGGGGTCTCGCTCTCCTCTTCGTCATTGGACTCAATGAGATTCAGGAACGCTGCCATGTATTGGTTGATGATATTGGCTGCCCGGCTGACGGCCTCGGTCGGGGTGATGGAGCCATCGGTTTCCACCTCAAGGACCAGGCGGTCGTAGTCGGTGCGCTGACCCACACGGGTGTCGGTGACGTTCATCGTGCAACGACGCACCGGGGAGAACAGCGAATCCACGTGGATGATGCCGATCGGATCCTCGGTACGCTTGTTGCGCTCGGCGGACACATAGCCGCGGCCAACACCGATACGGATGGACATATCCAGCTGACCACCGTCAGCCACCGTGGCGATGACATGCTCGGGGTTGATCAGCGTGAACTCCGCAGGAACCTGCACATCGGCACCAGTGACCGTGCAGGGACCCTCCACGGAGATGTGGGCGGTAGCCTCGGTGACATCATCGTTGAGCACGGAAAAGACCAAGCCTTTCACGTTCAGCACGATATCGGTGATGTCCTCGATAACGCCTTCAGCGGTGGTGAACTCATGCTGCACGCCCTCGATCTGGATAGCCGTAGCTTTGGCGCCATCCAACGAAGACAGCAACACGCGACGCATGGAATTGCCCAAGGTGTTTCCGTAACCGCGCTCGAGGGGCTCCACGATATAGCGGGCAACCGTGTCGTTGACTTCTTCCGTTATTACAGTCGGCCTCATGAACTCCGTCATGCTGCGTAAGCCTCCTTACTAAGCGGCGATTATTTCGAGTAAAGTTCGACGATGAGCTGTTCGCGGATGACCAGATCGATTTGATCGCGCTGCGG
>CANRPV010000073.1 GCA_947632575.1 uncultured Eggerthellaceae bacterium
AAGGTTGTGCTCACGAGCACCCTTGATCACGATCTCATTTTGGGACATAAACTCTGTTCCCTCTCGTTTAACTGTTTCAGGTCAATTTTTAATTGTAACTCGGCAATGTTGGAAATGACGCTGTAATTAGAACATAAGTTCGTATGTTCAAGAAATAGCCATAGACCTTATCGCTATCCTTCATAGCCCCGCCGCTCAGGCCTCTTCTCTTTATGCACGCGGGTGGGCTTGGGCATGAGCCGAACGAAGACGTTCCGCCGTGACATGGGTGTAGATCTGAGTAGTTGAGAGATTGACATGGCCGAGCATTTCTTGAACGGTTCGCAGATCTGCTCCTCCGGCCAGCATATCGGTAGCGAAACTATGACGCATGGCATGAGGGGTCAAGCTCTCGTCCAAACCCGCTTTACGCAGCGCCACTTTAAACATCTTGCGAATAGCATCCGGACTCATCGCGTTTCCCCGCGTTGAGACAAAAAAGAATTCGCTGTTCTTATCTCTGAGCAGAGAAGGCCGAGCGTGGAGGAGGTATTCCCTCATGGTTCGAAGGGCTAGCTGGTGTAAGGGAATAATGCGCTCCTTGGCTCCTTTACCAAAGACCTTTACCTGAGCAAGACCAAAGTCCACATTATCGATCTTAAGTCCCGAAGCTTCGGACACACGAGCCCCACACGCATAGAGAAATTCAAGTAAGGCGAGGTTACGTAGCTCCTCTGGACCTTGCTTCTGGGGGTTTCCCTCAAGGTCTTGAGCCGCGTAAACGCTCAAAAGCCGCGCCATATCTTTTGCGCGCAGAGTCTCAGGTAAATGATGGGAGAGATTAGGACCTTGCACCACACTTGAAGGATCCACGTCGACCTTCCCGGTGACATTGAGCCAGCGGAAAAAACTCCTTAATGCTGAAAGTCGCCGATTGATGGTCGTACGGGTATATCGAGCTCGATCGAGATCGCCTAAATAGGCGCGAATTTGGCGATGGGAAACCGTGAAGGGATCTATATCCTGTCCATTACACCACCGCAGGTAATCGTCGAGATCGATATGATAGGCACGAATAGTGTGATCTGAAGCATTGCGCTCCACCTTTAGCGCATGGCAAAACTCCTCGAGTTCCTGACCGCCAGGAAGTATCTCTTGCTCTTCGTCACCCATTATCTGATTCCCGCTTCTTTTGATCCCTGCTACTTGAGATTTCCGCTTCTTGAGATCCCTGCTACTTGAGATCGCTACTTCTATATCGTCTCTCTTCTTTGTAATAGAGCTTCTTTGCAACCAAGTCTCTCTGCAATCAAGCTTCTTTGCAATCGAGCCTCTCTGCAATCAAGCTTCTCTGCAATCAAGCTTCTCTGCAATCGAGCCTCTTTACAGTCCCGCTTCCTGAAGTCTTGCCCGGTAATGCATAACAGCCTCGGCAGCTCTTCGAGCATAGGCCTGATAGCGATCCTTCTTTGATTTAATCGGCTTCGCAAGCGGCTCAATTATCCCGAAGTTGACGTGCATTGGCTGATAATTCTTAGTTTCTTGGTCTGTCGCATAGGCAAGCAGCGAACCAAAGACCGTGGTTTTATCCAGTTGCGGCAAAGGTTTTGCATTCATGTCCGCAAAAACCGCCAACGCTCCATGAAGCCCGGAACGGATCGCCTCGCAATAGCCTTCCGTCCCCGATAACTGTCCAACAAGATAAACCCGTGGATAGCCCTTCCGGCTAAGACTGAGATGATCATCGAGTAAATGCGGGGCGTCAACAAACGTATTGCGATGCATAACGCCATAACGAGCAAATTCGGCCTGCTCAAGACCGGGAATCAGCCGAAAGACCCGTTCCTGCTCTCCAAAAGTGAGATTGGTCTGAGCCCCTACGAGGTTATAGGCCGTTGCTTCCCTATTCTCAGGACGAAGCTGCGCAACCGCCCATGGCCGCAAACCAGTCTGCGGATCCTTGATTCCCACAGGTTTAAAGGGTCCAAAGCGAAGAGCGTCCTTTCCGCTTCGAGCAATTTCCTCTAAGGGTTGGCATGCGGAAAACAAATCCTTTGACTCAAAATCGCGATTGATCACACGACGAGCATCTATCAATGCCTCATAAAAGCGCTCATAACTCTCTTTGGTAAAGGAGGCGTTAAGGTAGTCGCCTCCGCCATCTTCATAGCGATTTTGGAAAAACAGCCGCTCGTAATCAAGAGAATCAGCCATAAAGAGAGGCGCCGCCGCATCGTAAAAAGCCAGCGACTCGGCACCGGTCAAAGCAGATAAATCATCTGCCAGTTTATCTGAGGTAAGCGGACCGCTCGCAAGGATTAGGCCGTCAAAGCCATCAAGCTCTTCCAATATACAGGTAGCTTCCCGTCGCTTAATCCTGATAAACGGGTTGTGCTCGAGCTGCTTGGTTACGCTTTTTGAAAAAGCCTCTCGATCTACCGCAAGGGCATTGCCTGCTCCTACCGCATGATCTAAGGCAGTTTTAAAAAGAAAAGAATCAAGGACAGAAAGTTCGTATTTGAGCATACCCGCTGCCGAATCTTCTTTGAGACTCTTTAGCGAGTTCGAGCAAACCAGCTCAGCGGCATTGGCGCTGCGATGAACCGCTGTTTGGACGTCAGGCCGCATCTCCACCAACTCAACCGAGACATCACGTGCGGCAAGCTGCAAGGCAGCTTCGCTGCCAGCCAGACCAGCTCCAATGATCTTTACTCTCTTCGTCACCCGTTCAGTCTAACATCGAAAACCTTCCCTTTGCCTTAGAAGCTCCACTCTTCAAACAAGGTCCGAAGCGTCCATCATTGTATTGGGCAATGAGTCCATCCCGCTGGGCCTCGGCAAGCCAAACCATAAGCCAGGTAAGAGGATCTTGATCGCAAACATAGCGCGAAGCCAAGGTCTTTAATGCCTCGATACCGAGTATTTCCGCATCAAGAGCAGCCAGCAAAGCCTGAGAAGCCTGAGTAGACAACGAAGAGTTTGTTTCAGGTGCGGCGTTCATTACCGAATCAAAGGCAAAGTTCAACGCATCGGTAAAGCTCTCATCGTCGATGATAGGAAGAGCTCCTTGATAGAGAAGCCGATTGGCGCCCCGGGAGGCTTCAGAACTTATGGCTCCAGGAACCACCCACACCTCCCTTCCGGCCGCTAAAGCAGCATCTGCAGTGGAAAATGTTCCCGAGGGTAAACCAGCCTCCACAATAAGGGTCGCACGACAAAGACCAGCTATGATCCTATTTCGGGCGCGAAAGGTCTGAGGTAGGGGCGGACAAGCCCAATCTTGCTCCGAAACGAGAGCGCCTCCACCTTCCACTATGCGCTGAAATAAGGAGCGATTCTCTGGCGGATAGATGTGATCAAGTCCTCCGCCTAATATGGCAACGGTTCGAGCGCCATGATTTAGTGCTGCTTCATGACTGACCGAATCGCAACCCCGAGCTCCACCTGAAACGACGGTAATCCCCTTCTCAGCCGCAAGACTTGCGAAATGCTTAGTGCAACTTAGTCCATAGGGAGTCGCCTTCCTCGCTCCAACAATAGCAAGCCCATTTCCAAGTATTTGTGGATCTCCAATAACATAGAGACGTTTTGGCGGATGAGGCGTCTCTTGAAGGAGCTTTGGATATCTCTTATCCCCTTGTTCCAAAATAGATCTTGGGCCTTCTAAGATACTTGAGCTGGCGTTCTTTTTCTTTTCCATGGGCCACCTAACCTTCATGATCACTTGAAAGCGATAATTGCTGGGCTATGACAAATTGATCATCGAGATGCTTAATCCACATCCCTGTGAAGACGAAAGGCTAAAGCCTCCGCCAAGTGAGCTTTACTGACCGCCTGTGCCAAACCAAGATCGGCAATAGTTCTTGCCACCGAAAGACAGTGAATGATGGCTCTTCCACTCAAATAGTAAACCTTCGCCATGGTTTCTAAAAAGGTTTGAGCTGCGGTATCAAGATGACAGCTCTCTATCACTGACTTCGAATTTTGATGATTAAGCTCGCAGAAGTCCTCGTCCCTTTTCTTACGCCACTGAGCGAATTCGCGCGCCTTAAGCACCTCTTGACGAAGGCTGTGCGAACTAACACCTTCACCACTCGCAAGTACTTGTGAAGGATTAAGTCGTCTCACATCAAGCTGAAGATCGATACGATCTAACAAGGGACCACCGATCCGCGCCTGATAGGCCTTTATCTGAGGAATCGTGCAATTACAAGGTTTGTCATCATCACCTTGAAATCCACAGGGACAAGGATTTGAGGCGGCAACCAAGAGAAACTTTGCCGGTAATACGAAATTCCCCTCAGCTCTTGTGATGCATATCTTTCCACTCTCTATCGGTTGACGAATCCCTTGAAGGGCAGGGTTTTTAAATTCGCTGATTTCATCAAGGAACAGAACGCCATTATGGGCAAGAGATATCTCCCCAGGTTTGACAGGAGTTCCACCCCCTACCAACCCTACCAGCGTAATGCTGTGATGAGGGTTTCTAAAGGGACGTTGTCCGTCCAAGATAGGTTGTACATCTTCGCCAGCGACGGAATGAATAACCGCAGTCTCAAGCATTTCATCGGAACTGAGTGGAGGCATTATAGTTCCCAGCCGCGAGGCGAGCATGGTTTTGCCCGAACCAGGAGGCCCTATCATGATGATGCCGTGGCTGCCAGCCGCAGCAATTTGAAGTGCTCGCTTGGCAACATCGTGACCGGCAATATCTTTAAAATCGAGAGCTTTTTCAGCTGAATTGTTTGCCGTGATCATACAAGTCGATTGACTACTACCGATCAATCGTCGCTTGAATATCTTCTCCCCGGTGCGTTTGCTGTTGCTGAGACTGGAAAGTGATGTCAGATAAACCTGTTCCAGTCCTTCTATGGGAACCCACTCTGCACCTTCTGGTGTGACCAACTCCAAGTGCTCTGAATAAGCACATATGCCAAAGGCTAAGGTACCGCTAACAGAGCGCAAGTCACCTTCAAGAGAAAGTTCTCCGACAAAAAGTCTCCCTTTAATGAGAGCCGGATCGATCTGCCCGCTTGCCGCCAAGACGCCTAAAGCTATGGGAAGATCAAGACCGGTGCCACTTTTTCGCAAAGCCGCCGGGGCTAAATTAACAACGATCTTATCTGGTGGCATCGTAAAACCGGAACTTTTGATAGCAGTCCGAACCCTCTCGCGTGCTTCAGATACTGCCACATCTGGCATACCGACAATGGTCATGCCTGGTAAACCAGAAGATACCGCAACCTCTACAATGACTGGTATCGCTTCAACGCCCCGCAAGGTGGCGCTCATAACTGAACAACGTCCCATCGTCGGACTCACGAACAAGAGAAGGCATTAATGTGGTGACGAATAACGGCTCTGTTCTTATTGATGGCGACGACCGAGATGATGTCAAACCGGACAGGAATATCTACTTCCTCAAAATCAGTTAAGAACGCTAGAGCAATCTTTTCGTACTTGCCTCGTTTAGCTGCAGTTACTGCTTCGCTGGGAAAGCCTTTCTCGCAATTGCTCCGAGTTTTCACCTCGACAAAAACGAGAGATTGACCATCTCGAGCGACGATATCTGCCTCACCGGCAAAGCAACGATAGTTACGTGTGACGATGTCATAACCGCGACGGATCAAGAACTGCGCTGCCGCGTCCTCTCCTCTTTGTCCCAGATCCTTATTGCGTTTCCCGCTCTTTTGAGTCATCTGGATAGAATTCGAATCGGCCATAGACGCTCCTTTCGCTCATAGCGAGGAGCCTAAAGCGATTGGTTATCAACCTCATATCCAACGAAGATCGGGCATTGCGCACCGCTTGCGCAAAAGTCTTTCAGGCCGTATTCGACCCTAGTCGAACAAGCTTTCTTGAAACACCTGGTGGCAAAAGCTATTTCGGTGAATGGGACTTAAGCCAAAACGCCTTATGGCCTCCCTGTGGTCAGCGCTGGCATAGCCTTTATGCCGGTCGAATCCATATTCTGGATAGAGTTTGGCGTAATCCATCATGACCTCATCACGGGTCACCTTAGCCAAGATAGATGCTGCTGCGATGCTTGCGCACAGGGCATCTCCCTTTATCACATTGCGCTCTCGGGCATCGAGATGCATGGCATTTCCGTCGAGTAGCACCAAATCAGGCTCAAATCCTTGAGTTTTAATAGCCTCTAAGGCCTCAAGGAAAGCCTTTCGCAAAGCTGATCCAAGTCCCAAGCGATCGATTTCCGACGCGTCGATCAGCTGTACCGACCAGGCCATGGCTTTACCCTTAATCTGTTGTGCTAAGTCCTCACGCTTCTGAGGGCTCAACTGCTTAGAATCGTTAAGACCTTCTATGAGGGGTTTGGGGGGCAAAATGACAGCGCCGACCGCTAAAGGTCCAGCTAATGGGCCGCGTCCGGCCTCATCTAGGCCAACCCAAAGAGCTGCATTGCTCTTTTCGGCCAAGCGACGCTCATATTCATAAAGGGATTGCCAGCGTTGGGATTCGGCAGCTTCAGCGCCAAGACGGCGTCGAGTGGCTTCAAGGGCTTTCTGAACCCCCTTACGAGTGTCAGACTTCAGCGCGCGCTCAAGAACCGTAAAAGCTTCCTCATCGACGGTTTGAAGCTTTTCTTTTATCTCTTCGACGGTTCTGTCATACATGGCATTAAGTAAAAAAGACCCCGAAGGGTCTTTTTAGAATCAGTGGCGGGCGTTTAGTGATAAGCCTTTTCCTTGATCTTAGCGGCCTTACCCACTTTATTGCGCAGGTAGTAAAGCTTGGCGCGACGAACATCGCCCTGACGCACCACTTCGATCTTCTCGATCTTCGGAGAAGCTCACCTTACGCACGGTGAAGGTCTCACGGCTGGAAGAACCATGACGACGAATCACATCGCCCTGGAAAACCTGAATACGCTCGCGATTACCCTCGGTGATGCGGTAATGTACCTTGACATTATCACCCACACGAAAGTCAGGAATGTCTTGCTTTATCTGTTGCTGCTCAATGGCGCGAATGATGTCCATATCTAAAATCCTTTATATTCGGCGGTTCTACACTT
>CANRPV010000074.1 GCA_947632575.1 uncultured Eggerthellaceae bacterium
GTTGCATAGGCATCAGCCATATCCAGAGGGGTCACCGACGCCACGCCCAGCGTGATGGAGCCAGTCTCGGGCAAATCGGAGGTGATTCCCATCTTGCGCGCCGTCTCAGCGACCGCACTCGGCCCGACAGACAAGCACAGGCGAGCGAATGCCGTGTTGGAGGAAACCTCGAAGGCGCTGGCGATCGTGCGGGTGCCGTAGTTCGTGAAATTGATGTTGTGTACTTCCCAACCGGGGAAGCTAGCCGTTGTGGACGCATCGATCATGGTCTGGGGATTGATGCCCTTTTCTATGGCCGTCACGAGCGTGAAGGTCTTAAAGGCAGATCCCGCCTGACGACCCGAACCACCTTCGCCAGTAGCCATGTTCACTTGGCTCTCTTCGTAATCGGGGCCGCCGACCATTGCCTTGATATGGCCGTTCTCGGGATCGATGGCGACCATTGCCACCTCGAAGACACTGCCCGCTTGGGCTGCCTTGTTGGCTGCCGCCACATCTGCCGCTTGCTGCATGCTCACGTCAAGCGTGGTGTAAATAGTCAGTCCACCCTTGAAGATCTCGGTCGCCGAGTAGGCGTACTTGCCGTTGGGGTTCGTAAGCTGATTGCGCACGTAGCTCGTGAAGTAGGGATACGCGAGGATGCCGCTGTTAGATGGGATGGTTTGGTTCAAAACGATGGCTTCGGCCTTAGCCGCATCGGCTTCCGCCTGGGTAATGTAGCCATTAGAAACCATACGATCGAGCACCACATTGCGTCTCGCGAGGCAATTCTCCGGGTAATCGATAGGATTGTTATAGGTGGGTGATTGAGGGATTCCCACTAAGGTAGCTGCCTCGGAAAGAGTCAAATCCGTTGCGTTCTTGGAGAAATAACGCTGGGCAGCAGCTTGAATACCATAGGCGCCTGAACCGTAATTGATGGTGTTCAGGTACATGAGCAGGATGTCATCTTTCGAATACTGCTCTTCCAACTTAAGGGAGATATAAGCCTCGCGCACCTTACGTTTTAAGGTGATGTCGTTCATCTCATCGGCAAGAATTGTATTGCGGACGAACTGCTGCGTGATGGTGGAGGCTCCTTCGAGTTGGCCGCCGAATATGTTATTCACCACGGCGCGAGCGATACCAAAGAGGTCGATGCCGTTGTGCTCGTAAAAACGCTCGTCCTCAGTGGCCACCGTCGCTTCCAGTACCACGGGATTGATCTGGCCCATCTCCACCGGTTGGCGGTTCTCGAGTTGGAACTCCGCCAAAACCGTGGTCTTATCGGCGGCATAAAGCACCGTTGGACGCGAGGTATTGAAACTTGAGGCGTTGGTATAGTCGGGAAGGTCGGTAAGCCAGCTGGCGCAAAGACCGATCACGCCGATAACACCGGCCACGAGAGCAGCCAGTGCCACGGTAATGGCAATGAGAACGCCGGTTTTCTTATGACTGATGCGAGTGCCGGGACGGCCCTTAATAGAACGGGAGCCCATAATCACCTCCGTGTAAACCTCGCGTCATTGTATCATCGAGCAACATTGAGCAAGTCGGAAGCACTGCTCCGTTCAAAAAAGGCACAGGCCAGTCGCATGTTTTGCATCTTTTGAGCACAATTCTCAAGAAAAAGAGCTCAGTTAAGGGCCGTAAGCTGGTCTTTCTGCGATTGTTGGAGATTCAACGCCAGGTTCAATTGCTCGCTCACGGCATCAGGAGCCGTTCCGCCAAAGCTTTTGCGCGCCTTCACCAAAGCTTCCGGATTCAGGTAATCGACAATATCGGCATCGAAGAGGTCGCAAGCTTCTTTGTAGTCATCAAGAGAAAGATCCTCGAGGTCACAACCCCGCTGCTCGCAAAGGAGCACCAAAGCCCCCACGATTTCATGGGCCCGGCGAAACGGCAAGCCCTTCTTCGCCAGGTAATCGGCGATATCCGTAGCCGCCATAAAGCCCTTCTTGACCTGAAGTTCCATCGCGTTTTCGTTAACGGTCAGCGTTGCCACCATACCCGCCATCACGCGATAACTCTCCTCCAAGGTGTCCAGCGCGTCGAAGAGTCCCTCTTTGTCCTCCTGAAGATCCTTGTTATAGGCGAGAGGCAGCCCTTTGAGAGTGGTGAGTATACCGATCAGATCACCGATCACCCTGCCACTCTTTCCCCTGATAAGCTCAGCAAAGTCGGGGTTTTTCTTCTGGGGCATGATCGATGAGCCCGTCGAGTAAGAATCCGATAGCGTGATGAAGCCGAACTCCGACGTGGACCACAGGATGATCTCCTCGCAAAGACGGCTCAAATGCACCATCGAAAGGCTCGCCGCATAGATGCTATCGGCGACGAAATCGCGATCGGAGACCGCATCGAGAGAATTGGGGATCACCTGACTAAACCCAAGTGCCTCTGCGCTTGCGCTCCGATCGAGCGGATAGCTGGTTCCCGCTAATGCGGCGGCGCCCAGCGGTGAGGCGTCGGCACATTCAAAAGCGGACATGAGACGCTTGAAGTCGCGACTCAACATCCAGTAATAGGCAAGCAGGTGATGGGAGAACAACACCGGTTGTGCGTGCTGTAGGTGAGTATAACCAGGCAAAATAGCCGAAGAATGCTGCTTGGCCTTATGAAGGAGGCTCTCTCGCAAGGCAAGGTTAGCATCCATCAAAGCCTTGAGACGTGCCTTGGTGTAAAGCCGTGTGTCGGTAGCCACCTGGTCGTTGCGGGAGCGACCGGTATGAAGCCGCGCGCCCGCATCGCCGATACGCTCCGTGAGCGCTCGCTCGATGGCCATATGGATGTCCTCGTCGGAAAGCTCGAAATCGAAGGAGCCTGATTCAATGTCCCTAAGAATAGAAGCCAGACCTTGGTCTATAAGCTCCGCATCCTCTGTGGAGATGACACCCTGAGCGGCAAGCATCGCGGCATGGGCCCGCGAGCCGGCTATATCTTGGACAAAAAGTCGCTTATCCACGGGAAGCGATGCCCCGAAGGCGCATGCGCTTTCCTCGGTAGTCCCATCAAAGCGTCCCGACCAGAGTGCCATCATTCGTTCCTCAGTTATTTCTCGATTATCAGCGGCGGCTATTGATGGCAGTTGATGGCTGCCAGTAGCAATCAACAGCCATTGGCAGCTATTCGGCGCCGAACTCGTCGACGGTTTTCTCGGCGGGCTTAAATGAAGCGCTCTGCACACCCATCTTCAGGCGATTCTCAGCCCAGACCTTGCAGCTGAGGCTATGAAGATCGATGAAGCCCTTGGCCGCGTCACGATCGAATTGATCCCCCTCACCATAGGTGGCGAGATCCATCGAGTACAGCGAATAGGGCGAGCGCAGACCCACGACGGTGCAGCAGCCCTTGTAGAACTTCAGTCGCACGGTACCGCTCAAGTAGTTTTGGGTCGAGGCGATGAAAGCATCCAGGGCCTCTTTGAGGGGCGAGAACCAAAGTCCGTTATAGACGAGATCCGCCCAAGACTGCTCGATCCCCAACTTGTAGTGCAACACTCCACGCTCGAGGCAGAGATCCTCAAGAGCCTTGTGGGCAACGATGAGGGCCATAGCACCTGGCACCTCATAGCATTCGCGACTCTTCACGCCCACCAGGCGGTTTTCGATCATATCGAGACGCCCGAATCCAACGGAGCCTGCCAGCTCGTTCATCTTCAAAATGATATCCAGATAGCTCATGGCCTTGCCATCAAGAGAGCAAGGGATACCGTTTTTGAAGTCGACCTCGACGTAGAACGGCTCCTCAGGCGCCGCTTCGGGATCTACGGTCATGGTGTAGATATCATCGGGTGGCTCATTCCAGGGATCCTCGAGCACGCCGCACTCGATGGCGCGACCCCAGAGATTGTCATCAATGGAGTACGGGGAGCTCTTGGTGGTAGGCACAGGTACGCCATGGGCGCTCGCCCAATCCATCTCCTCCTCGCGGGTCTTGAAATCCCACTCGCGAGCCGGAGCGACAATATTGAGCGTCGGGTCGAGAATCATGATGGAAGATTCGAAACGCACCTGGTCGTTACCCTTACCGGTGCACCCATGAGCGATGGTGTGAGCACCAACTTGATGGGCGACATTCACCAGGTGCTTGACGATCAAAGGCCTGGATAGAGCGCTCACCAGCGGATACTTGTTCTCATACATGGCATTGGCAGCCAAAGCGCAGCTGAGGTATTCGTTGGCGAAATCCTCACGCATGTCGACGATGAGACACTGCGTTGCACCAGAAGCCAAGGCCTTCGCCTTCATGGCCTCAAAATCTTCATGCTCCTGTCCGAGGTCTCCCACCACGGCGTAGACTTCGAAGCCATAGTGCTCCTGCAGCCACTTTATGCATATGGAGGTATCGAGGCCTCCCGAATAAGCCAATACTACTTTTTCTTTTTCGTCTGCCATATAGCTAACCTTCCTCTAGGTATCTTCCTTAAGCTATGATCCACTCGATAGAGACTGCTTTATGAGCAACTTTAGCCGTTATCATAACCCAGCCTCATTCCCAATAAAAGTTTTAGAACGCGCCCAATGAGCGAGAACGCCAGTTATGAGCTAGGCCTTAAGCAACGACTCCAACTCTTCGATGAGTTCGTCCACGTATTCCTTCGCGCAGATAAGCGGAGGAAGGAAGCGTAAGGTGCGCTCCCCCGTTGCGTTCAACACAAAGCCATCGTCCAGCGCGGCGTTTACGACCTCGGGAGCCGTCGGCGCCCCTTCTTCCAAATCAATGGCCACCATAAGCCCAAGACCTCGAACTTCCACCACCTTCGGAAGCTCCGCGAGGCGCTCTTGGAAATAGGTACCCACCGTGGCGACGCTTTTCCCGAGCGACACCTTCTGGAGTGTATCCAAGGTGGTGTGGGCAGCCGCTATGGCGATGCAACTTCCCCCGAAGGTAGAGCCCTGATCACCCGGTTGGAACGTATCGGCCACCGGGCCTCGTGCCGCGCAGACTCCCATGGGAATCCCGTTGGCGATGCCCTTGGCTATGGTCACAATGTCCGGATAGATGCCGAACTGCTGATAGGCGAAGGGCGTCCCCGTGCGAAAGACGCCACACTGGACCTCATCGCAGATCAGAAGGGCCCCGTGGGAGGCCGTAAGGCTGCGAGCCTTCTGGAGGAATTCTCTCGTGCAGGGATGAACGCCGCTCTCTCCCTGAATACACTCCACCAACATGGCGCAGATCTCAGAGCCGCGCTCTTCGAAGAGTTTCTCGAGGGCGGCCACATCATTGATGGGAGTACTCACGAAGCCCTGCGGCAAAGGCTCGAAATCCTTCTGCTTCGACACCTGGGAGGTAGCCGCAAGAGCGGCGAGCGTACGTCCGTGAAAGCTTCCTTGGAGCGTCACGATTAAAGAGGGAGATTGTTCTGCCGGCAGTCCTTCTTGACAGGCCCTGCGACGAGCATAGAGTCGTGCGAGCTTGATCGCGCACTCATTCGCCTCGGCCCCTGAATTCGCAAAGAAGCTCTTCCAAGGCCGTTGCGTCTCGGGCGAGATGCCGTCGTTCAAAAGTTTGGAGAGCTCTTGGGCGAGTTCCCCACGTTGTTCGATGTAGTAGTAATTACTCACGTGAATGAGCTTTTCGGCCTGATCCTGGATGGCTTTTACCACGGCGGGATGACAATGGCCCAGGCATACCACCCCGATACCAGCCAAAAAGTCGAGGTACTTGCGTCCCTCATCATCGAAGAGGTGCATGCCTAAGCCTGAGACAAACTCCACGGGCTTGCGCCCGTAGCTATGCATCAGATAGCTGTCCTCGAGTAGAATTTGCTGATCAAGACTCATTGATGCTCCTTAAGCTTCTGAGCGAAATTGTCCACTGGAGAGGCAGGAACCACAACACTCTCCTCATCGGGCTTGATCATCGTACCGATACCCTTATCGGTCAGGAGCTCGAGGAGAATTGCATGAGGCACCGTGCCGTTGATGATATGAGCGCGATGCACACCGGAATCAAGTGCGGTGACACAGGCGTTGAGCTTGGGAATCATACCCTTGGAAATGGTTCCATCGGCCATGAGGGAGCGAGCCTCATGAAGCGTCATTTTCGAAATGAGCGTCTCGGGATCCCCGTAGTCCAGGTAAAGACCATCCACGTCAGTCAAAAACAGTATCTTGTGGGCTCCGATGGCCGCCGCGATATGACCCGCGGCGACATCGGCGTTCACGTTGTAGTAACCGCCGTCCTCGCCTACCGCCACGGTGGCGATGACCGGAATATAGTCGCCAGCAGCCAAATCCTCGATAAGTCCGCTGTTGATTCGTTTGATGGAACCGACGCGACCCAAACGGGGATCAGCTTGCTCGGCCACGATAATGTGGGCATCAGCGCCACTGAGGCCAACAGCCATCGTGCCGTGCTCGTTCATAGCGGCCACAAGTTCTTGGTTGACCCGTCCAGCCAAGATCATGCGCACGAGATCCATAGCCTCATCGGAGGTGACGCGTTGCCCGTCGATAAACTCCACCGGAAGGCCGCTTCGCTCCATGGCTGCGGATATCTCCTTGCCACCCCCATGAACGATCACCGGCTTCACCCCGATGATCTTGAGCAGCACGATATCGGCCATGACCTGAGCTCTCAGCTCGGCGTTTTCCATCGCCGCGCCGCCATATTTGATAAGCACCGTGGTGCCGGTAATCTTTTTAAACCAAGGCATCGCCTCGGAAAGTACGTCCCCGATCTCGCGCGGAACCGCCGCGGGTCTTGTCTCTTTATCAAAATTCATGTGCGGTAATCTCCATTAATCTTCACGTAGTCATAGGAAAAATCGCAGGTCCACATCGTCGTCGAGAAGTCTCCCGCCCCAAGGTCGATATCGATGACCACCTCGGGTTCTTCAAATCGCGCGAGGGCCTCTTGCTCATCAAAGGGTACCGTAAGGCCTCGTCGGCAGACCGGAAGACCGAGGATATCGATTGAAACCTCATCTTGACGAAACGCCGATCCCGATCTCCCCAACGCCGCGGCGATACGACCCCAATTGGCATCATGCCCGAAAACGGCTGTTTTCACCAAAGGCGAATTGG
>CANRPV010000075.1 GCA_947632575.1 uncultured Eggerthellaceae bacterium
ACGCTCTTCTCTCACGACTGGTTTCAAGCGGGATTCTTCCCGATGGTGAGCTTTACCGCTGGTGGCGTGTATGCTTCTTCACCTGGGAGATTTCCGCTTTCTATTTTTCATCCGGGTATTACTACCAAAAAGGCAGTGTCGTAGATTCGCCGGTCAGCTGGTGGCAAAGCGTGAGGTATCGCTTTGTGGTGAACGCGGTGCCCTATGGAATCTTCACGCTCCTGATGCTTCTTGTTGATTGGCTGACGGGGCAGGCGGCGATGAGCGCCGCGGGGACTTTCGAGGCCTTCGCGATTGAACCTTTGACCCCGTACGGCTACTTTTACTGTCTCTTTATCATCTTTTTGATTGTTCCCACTATCAAAAGCAAAAGAGGACTTTCGCTGCTTGTGATGGTGGCGCTCGCGGCGAAAGCGTTCGCCATCGTCATCGGCGAGTTAGGCATTCAGGTGCCTTACGGGGTTCAGTATGTTCCCGCCCAGATGATATGGTTTGTCGCTGGCATGGCGACTCAATACCTGAGCTTTGAGCATCGTCTTTCGCGCCTGCCGGTGGCCATCGGTGCGAGCGTGATCTATGTGATCTTAAGTATCTTCTTTACGCTTTACGCACTTTCCGGCGCCGTCGTTGAGTTTTGTTGTGCTTTTACCTCGGTGGTCGCGTGGCTGGCATGGCTTTCCATCGGCTTTCCCACCTCTCAAAACCTCAGGCCACTTGGCTTTCTTGGCAACTACACCATGGCCATTTACCTGTTTCATCCTCTCTTTCTCAAACTGCTTTGGTGGGCGCTGGCGCTGGGCTCTGTTTCCTGGCCACTTGCCTACGGACTTGGTGGCGCTTTGGTTGCGTTCGTGATTCCCGTATTATTGATGGTGGGTCTCAATCATTGGTGGAAGCTAGGCTTTATCGTTTATCCTGGCCGCTACCTTAAAATGAAACCCTGACCATGATGCCGTATGAAACCGTGGCGACGATGTCGTTTGTATGGTGCGCATCTTGATGGCGCGATTTCTTGACGGTGCGATTTCTTGACGGTGCGATTATTGGAAGACCAAACGCGGGTGAGAGGCGAAACTATGGCGGAAGGCTCCACAGAGAAACTGGAGCTCATCATCGGATCTGAGGGCCTTGAGCGACTTCAGAACGCCACGGTGATGGTGCTTGGCTTGGGTGGCGTCGGCTCCCATTGCGTCGAGGCCTTGGCGCGAAGCGCGATCGGCCACCTCATCGTGCTCGATTGCGACATCGTGCAAGCGAGTAATATCAACCGCCAGGCCATCGCATTCCAAAGTACGATCGGACAAAAGAAAACTCAGGTCATGGCTGAGATGATCGCCGATATCAACCCATCGATCGAAGTCACGACGATCTTTTGCCGTCTTGAGGCCGATACCGCCATCGAAACGCTTGCGCCCTATGCTCATAAACTTAATTATCTCATCGATTGCATCGATACGCTCTCGGTCAAACTTAAGGTGGCCCTTTGGGCTCAAGATCAGCCCTTTAAGCTTATCAGCAGTATGGGTGCGGCCAATAAGCTTCGTCCGGATTGCATTCGAGTGGATGATCTCTATCGCACTCAGAACTGCCGTCTCTGTCGTGCGCTGCGCAAGGCTGGGCGAAAGCAGGGGCTTCAGGAGCTCAAAGTGGTTTACTCCTGCGAAGAGCCATTTCATACGGCCATTCCCGAAGGCAGCGATCGCGCTCTGAGAGGTAATCTGGGGACGGTGGCTTATCTTCCGGCCATGATGGGACTTACGCTTGCCAGCGAGGTCATCAGGGATATCGCTCTGGGAGGCTGAGATGGCTCTGCTCTATGATCTCCATGTCCATCTGGATTTCGCAAAGGATCCTCGGGACTGCGCGCTTGCGCTTAAGGACTTGGGTTTAGGCGGCTGCCTCTCCTGCACGGTCGTGCCCGAGGATTATCTTCACTGTTTGGATCTTTTAGAGGGCGTTGAGGGCATTCGGGTTGGTCTTGGCCTTCATCCCTGGTGGATCAGCGATGGGCGCGCCACCAGGGAAAGCCTTGAGCTCTTTTTGTCCCTTGCTCCGAAAGCTCGCTATATCGGCGAGATCGGTCTTGATCTCACGCGACGGGCACGTGAGGCTTTCCCACGGCAAAGCGAGTATCTGCGAAGCTGCCTTCATGCCGCTACTCAGGAAGGCGCGGTGTTTTCCTTCCACAGCTCCCATGCAGCTTCCGCGCTCTTGGATTTGATAGAACAGACGCGTCTGACTGATCGTGCCCAGTGCATTTTGCACTGGTTCAACGGAAGCTCCGATGATCTTCAGCGAGCGTTGAAGCTTGGATGCTATCTGTCGATCAACCAGAGGATGCTTTCCACCAAGCGCGGCCAAGCCTATAGCAAGGTCATTCCCGCTAACCGTCTGCTTCTTGAGACCGATGGTCCCAGCGAAAAGCTCGGCTTAGATGACTCTTCCGCTCTCTTTGAGGATCTAACGGATACGCTTTTGGTGCTTGAAGCCCTTCGCCAAGAGAAGCTCGCCGATATCCTGGCTGATACCAGCGTACATCTTCTCAAAGCGGCGAATATCGCTTAATCGTGCTTAGTCGTCCGCTCAGCTCCTGGTTAGCGCCCTGCTTTAGTTGCCCAATTCTCTGCGTTCATCCATCCTCAAGGCGGTGAATAAAGATTTGCCAGGCTATGCCATCGAAGAAGGGCGGGGGAACCGTTATGCCGCCGTGTTCTAAGGCGGCTCCGCTCATGACAATGCCATTGATGATATGGGTCGATTGCCAGGTGAGTTTTTCGTAGTCCTTGGCATATTTCTCATCGAGGTCAAGAATGTCGATTTGATAGTTGGCCGTCGGATCAAGACCAAAGACCGGTACGCGGACGGCGGGCGGATAAGCGGGAATGCCGTGATAGACGGCACTTACCAAAGCCTCTTTCTTATCGATCGCGGCCACCTCCCAAACCGTGCAGTAATCCTCCGGCGCGCTCAGGCGGTAGTACTCGCCGTACTGGATGAGGTCGTAATAGCGATGGAAGGTCTTGATCTGCTCTCGAATCTCGGCCTTGTCGCCCTCATCAAGCTTAGTTATGTCAAGTTCGTAGCCGAAGGTGCCCGCCATGGCGACCACGCCTCTTGTGTGCATGGGCACCACGCGTCCCGTCTGATGGTTGGGTACGGCCGACACGTGAGCGCCCATGGCTGAGAGCGGGTAGCCAAACGATGTGCCGTATTGGATCCTGAGTCGATCGTAGGCGTCGGTGTTGTCGCTGGTCCAGATCTGCGGCGTGTAGTAAAGCATTCCCGCGTCAAAGCGACCGCCTCCTCCGGAGCATCCCTCAATCAATACCTCGGGATGGCGCTCATAGATCGTCTCAAGGACGTCATAGAGGCCGCAGACGAAGCGATGAGCGAACTCGCCCTGATGCTTCGCGTCGAGTCCATGGCTGAACTTATCCGAGATGGAACGGTTCATATCCCACTTGATATAGCTAATGGGATTCTCATCGAGCATCTTGAGGAGGCAAGTCTTGATGTAATCGCGAACATCTTCGCGCGTGTAGTCCAAAACCAGCTGTCTACGGTCGATCGCCGGCTTGCGACCAGGGATGGAGATCGCCCAATCAGGATGAGCCCGGTAAAGATCACTATCCTCTGAGATGGCCTCAGGCTCAAACCAGATGCCAAACAAAAGCCCCTTGTCCGTGATTTTGCGGGTGAGCTCCTGCATGGTCATGCCGAGCTTTTCCTCGTTGGGGAACCAATCGCCCAGGCCCTTGTCGTCGTCGTTACGCACGCCGAACCAGCCATCGTCCAGCACGAAAAGCTCAATGCCTAAAGATTCTGCCTCATCGGCTATCTCAAGCAGCTTTTGCCCCGTGAAATCGAAGTAGGTGGCCTCCCAGTTGTTGATGAGGACAGGGCGGCGACGATGCTTCCATGGTCCCCGACAGAGGCGCTCGCGCATGATCCTATGGAAGTTTCGGCTCATCTGGCCTAAGCCGTCATGACTGTAGGTCATGATGACCTCGGGGGTGTTAAAGCTCTCACCGGGCTTAAGAATCCAGGAGAAATTGTCGGGATGAATGCCGCAGACAAGGCGCGTCTGATCGATGGAGTCGCGTTCCACCTCCATCAGGTGCTCGCCGCTGTAGACCAAAGCGAAGCCATAGCAGCTGCCAGCGGTTTCGGTGGCGGTGGGCTCGCAGAGCACCGAGAAAGGATTGTAGTGATGGCTCGAGATGCCACGCACCGAACCTATGGCTTCTATGCCATGGCGCACCGAAGCTCTGCTTAAGCAGCGCTCTTGCGCATGGCGGCCGTAGAAGGTGATCCAATCCCAGCTGCCAGAGGGAAGATCGAAGTTGAGAGAGGCGGCTTTCTCCAGCGTGATGGTGGTATCACTGTTGTTAATGATGCGGGCTGATCGCGTAATCACGTCATAATCGGAAAAGACGCCATAGAAGAGCTCGACGCCAAGGTCGGTCTCCTCATCTTTGAGCGTGACCTTGAGGGTTTGTGCCTCATTGTCATCACCATAAACCGCAGGCAATCCCTCGATGCCGTATTTACCGGGCAAGATCTCGCAGTCTTGAACCTTGAGCCGGCTAGCCTTCGCGCCGTTTTCGTAGCGGACCGCCAAGGAGGTTATGCGGTAATCGCCCGTGCCGAAACAGCTGTATTCTTGCGGCAGCACGTCAAGGCTGTAGGCGCGGTCGGTGAAACCCGTTTCGTTGGGGTTGGAAGAAAAGCCTCGGATCATGCGAAAGAGCTGCGGGCTCATGTCGCTTTCGCCGATGGGAGCCCCGTAATGGGTGTGTATCAGCGACCCTATGGAGTCGATTTTCATCTGATAGGATGTGTTTTGAGTCGATATAGTGATCAAACCTGTCGAATCATCTCTTACAATGGCCATAGTGGATCCTTTGTTCTTAGAGGTGGTCATGAGGCATAGGTACTTACGATGACGCAAGTGCTAATAAATCATAAAGATACTGAAGCCTGAGATGCGGAAATATGATTCTTTGGGTCGTTATTTTCTGCGAGCGTATGTCTTTTATCTGACGGAGCATTCCGGCTGCAACCTGAGCCTCCCTCACTCGCTGAGTGTTTGCGGCTATCGATAGCGTCTTTCGGTTGCGACTTGAGAGACTTGAGAGAGAAGGAATAGGCATGGAGGAAAACGAGGTCACCAATGAGGTAACCGCCGAAAAGAAGCCTCGGCGAGCCTTGGCTCTCGTCGTCGCGCTTGCCATCTTGATTATTGTCATCGTTCTTGGCACTTGGCTCTTGCCGGCTTTGGGTATCGGTACCGGCGGTCAAGGACTCATCCAGATGATCATCGGCGACAAGAGCGAAGCGGGGGCTGAATTCTACGTTCCAGTATCCATGGAGCTTAAGTATGGCGATCGAAGCGTTGAGGCAAGCTACGATCTCAATGATGACGGTGATGCGACAGCTGAAACCCTCACCGTTGAAACGGCTGGTCATGAGACCTTCAGTTCCAATACGACGAGAACCTTCAACAATCTGGGGCAGCCGCTCAACGTCTACGTAAGTTCCAATCAAGACACCAACTATCGCGCCGCGGTAAGCCCTTCGGAAAGCCTTGGCACCGACGGGGGACTCTTGCTTACGGAACTCTACAATTTCTCGCCGGGCGCCTATCAAGACGGAAATGGCCTTACTAATATTCGGAAGCTTTACGACATCGACGGCAACGGGCTCTTGCTCAGTTATCGATCTATGACGGATATGAAAGCATCCGATGATGCGGATCTTCAGTACACCGTGGATGCAAGTTTCGATAGCCAGGCGCGCCCCGTCAACTACGTGGTGACCGCGATGACCAATACCGAAACACCCCAGATTCTCTTCAATATGAGTTGCGACTACGGCGAGGATACACAGCCCTCGCACTTCATCTGGGAAGACGCTATCGACGGAAGAACCTTCGATTTTGAAGTGACCTACGACGACCGCGGACTCATAACGGCTCTAAGCGACGAAGCGCACCAGGTCAGCGTTGAGTTCAATTATAAGCCCTTCGCCAGCGGTTCGGCTTTAGCGCGTTGCTGGAATTCTAACGGCGGCCTTTGGCATCTGATACACCAGATGGCTGAAGGTGTGCTCCAGCATCTTTCGTAAGGGATGCTAGAAGCGCTCTAGCTAGCAGTCCGAGAAGTGGCCCTGGCGAGCGCCCTCACAGCTAGTCACGTAAGGGATGCTAGAAGCGCTTCGGAGCGTTATCGAATCGAACCGGCGCCTCGAACCATTCCGCGTCGATGCTGGGCAGAATGTCCTTTAAGGTCTTCTCTCCGGCGATCTGGCGTTGCACTCCGGTGAAATCCAAAAGCCCTTGGGTGATTGCCGCCCAGGGGCTTTTTTCTTGCTGAAGCTCCCGATCGATAGCGGCGATAAGCGCCGCGGCGCTTTCGAGCCAAACGAGCGCGTCATCAATGTCGAGGCCTGAAAGAAACTCCAGAAACACGGGAAGATGATCTGGCAGTTCGACACTGTCAAGCTCAAGACCGTGCTCGCGATAGACCTCGCGAAGCTCCACCATAGCCGTGCCTCGGTCGGTGGAGTCGCCTTTGAGATGCTCAAAGAGATTGAGACTTGCGGTTTTGCCTATATCGAGGGTGGCGACATAGTTCTGCTGAAGTTTCGAAAGCTCGGTTTTTCCCATAGCATCGATGAAAGCGCTCAGGGCATCTTTGCTTTCTTGACTCAAACGCTCGCTACCGGTCAAGCAAACCTTGATATCTGAAAGCTCCTCGCAGCTTTCTGGTGTGGGGTAGAGGAGCAAAAGGGCGAAGGCTTTAAGAGCTGGAACCATCTCTTCTCCGATTTCTCAGCGCCGGGGTCACTGAATCCTAATCTTTATTCAACGAAGAAAGATTAGCAAGATTTTTATTGCATGAGATCTTGGGTCTGTATGAAAGGAAAAGTGTTTCGGA
>CANRPV010000076.1 GCA_947632575.1 uncultured Eggerthellaceae bacterium
CCGTCCCCCTCCGCTTGCCCCCCGCGCCCTTCTCGTACCCCAGGACCGACTTGAGCAGCGTCCGGAGCTCCCGCTCCGGGAGCGGCGGGTCGCACCGGCCGTCGTTCGCCTCCCCGACGAGTCGCTCGATCTCGTCGTCCGGCAGACCGGCCGCCTGGAGGCCGCCAGCGTAGCTGAGCAGGGTATCGTGCCGGATCCCCTCGCGTATCGTCGTGGGGAGGGACTTGCCATCCCCGCCGTCGCCGAGGTTTGGAACGTTTCCACTTAGCGGACGCTCGCTATCGGAGCTGGCCGCATCCCCGCTGTCGCCTGCGGCCCTTCTGAGGTCGTCTAAGTCCACGGCCCCCACACCTCCCTTCCTGGACTGAAGAACATCTGGGTGAGTCTCGTGCTGGTCCTGTCTGCCTCGGGGAAGACCTCGAGGAGCAGCCGGCCGACCTCCTCGGCCTCATCGCGCTCCGTGACGGGCTCGTCGAGACCGAACAGAATGCGGAACCTCGGGTTCCAGGGCCTCATGGTCGAGCTCGCCGTCGGGTAGGCGAGGATCGGATCCAGACCCATCCTGAATGCACGATCGAGCGCCTCGCCGGGCCCGATCTTCCGTGTGACTCCGTCATTGTCGAAGTCCAGCGCGAAGACTTGCTGGCGGACCCAGTGCTCCTTGGACGTGCCGCCCAGGCATACGCCGGGCATGATCGTCCGGCCCTGGAGGATGATGTCGGCGAGCCCCAGCGCGTCGAGGCTTACGAGGGAATCGGGTCTTGCAAGCCTGTTCCTGATGGCACCGATTTCGGAGTCGCCGTGCGGCTTGGGACGTCCCTTGAAGCCGACGGAATCCACGAGGAGTTCGTAACGTGCCCCGGAGGGGTAGGTGGCCGACGGCCCGGGCCCGCGACCCGAGCCGTCGGAGGTCGCCATGGGAGCCGGACCCCCCTCGCCGCGACGGTCCGGTCCTCCCCCCATCACTCGCCCTGTCCCTGGGTGCACCTGGCGAAGAGTCGGGCACGATCCCTGATGCTCTGCTTGAGATCGTTGACGTCTTTGAACTTGTCTGAGTAGCGCTTCGAGTCGTCCTCTCCCCAGTCGAAGGGGCCCGCCGTCAAATTGCCCCCGCCGGGGAGCCCCAAGACGAAGTCCAGGAGCTCGAGCGCTACATCCCGGCCGTACATGCCGGCGACCCTGTTGAGTGCCGAGAAGCACTCCGACCGACGGATGCCGAGGAGGGCGTCCTCGATCTTGAACGCCATGGGGCGCGGCGAGAACGTGACGGACCGGGCGTCGTAGGCGGCCACGAGGTCCTTGTACCAGTAGACGAAATCACGCCTCTTCTCGTCGCTGTATGGGATCCGAAAGCGCCCCTTCGCGATGAACATGCCCGCGATGTAGACGGCCAGCTCGCCGTCGGCCCGGAACTTGGACCCTTTGAGATGATTTTGGAAATCGAGTGCGTCCCAGTCGTTGAGCCTCAGCTCGAAACGGATCCACGAACCGCAGTCCAGCGCGCGTGACAGGCCCGGGCCGCAGCCCAAAGTCTGTGCGGCCTTCACATCGACGATGCGCATGTGTACGCCAGTCGTGCGCTTTGGCGAGTCGAGGCGGATCTCGACAAGGCGGTTGTCCTCGAATCTGGACTCGGCCCTCGGCAAGTTGATGGTGTACTCGCGGTGCTTATGACCTTCCCTGTCCAGGGAGAGGCGCGTGATGTTCACGCGCTTGTCGTCGAGGTCCCATTGAAGCCCGTCGATCGACAGATGCGAGTCGAGGTAGTCGACGTAGATCACCACCTCCTCGATGGTGGTCTTGCAGTCCTCCAGGTCCAGTGCGGTCTCGATAAGGTTCACGACGGGGCGGCCGGTCGCCTCGCTCCAGCGCCAGAGGGCCTCACCGCTGATGCTGAGCGTGAGGTGCCCTTCGAGTACTTTGGGAGGTAGTGTGATGAGAACGCCGGAGTTCACCGGATTGCCCCCCGAGTAGAGGACCTCTGGATACGCCCCATCGCCGGTCTCCGCCGACAGCTCGCCGAAGACGTCCGCCAGCTCCATGCGTTTGACGATTTCACCAACCGCTTTGTCGAAGCGGCGCTTGACCGGATCCGACTTCGGGGCGTAGCGATATGCGCGATGTGGAGTTTCTATGTCGAACGTGATTTTCTCGATGCCACTTTCGATGTGCATGCCTGATCCCCCTTGGATCTTCTGGCTATCCGATCCCGCTCGAGATTTCGGATTGGCCTTCCAACGTCTTGCTTGAGGGGGACGGGATCCTCGTCGGGTTGCCTTTGCCACGGGCGTAACGTGAAAATTGCAATCCGCTAAACTTGTACTGAGGGCACCCGTCCTCCCGAGCCCCTGCGCGCTTCACCCTGGAAAAGTCCAGCGCGCCAGGGGCTAGTTGTTTTCCTGATTTCCCGGTTCCACCCCCTTGTCCTCTAGCCACGCGATGAAGTCGTCCTTTGGGATGATCCACTGCCGCTTGCATATCCGATAGGCGGGGAATCTCCCTTGGCCGGCGAGCCTGCGCAGGTAATCCTCGGAGATTCCAGTCGCATCACTAACATCCCTGATGCTCATTGCTCCAGGCTTGCCGTCAAAGAGCTGAGTCAAGACAGCTCTCCTCCTCCCTCGTTGATCGCTTCGTCCGCGTCCGTCCGTATCCGTCCGCGCCCTTCCGTGTCCATTCGTGTTCGTCGGTAAATGGCCGCGTCCGTCACCAACAGGCTATGCAAATCCGACGTCTCTGTATAGGATGGACTTTGCCGGGGACATTTTTTCGAGGTTCGAGCCCCGTGGGGACCGAGGACGGACCGTTCTACCTCGCCAAATCCCCGAAATGGCAGCGGAAAGCTTAGGGGGACAACGCAATGAGCAAACTGACGACGCTGGTCGAGCTCGAGTCGTACGGCGGCATCTTCAGGGCCGGCCTGGAGTGGTTCACGAGGAAGCCGGGGAAACGATCGGAGGCGGCCAGCGATCCCACCGTCCCCGACCTGAGCGACGCCCATGGAAACGGCGAGAGGCTCGCCGCGAAGATGCTTGAGGACTTCCTGGAGTGTGAGAGCCAGAAGAAGATGAAGGAGCTGCTGGACAGGTGGCTTTTCCTCTTCGACACCTGGGCGAACGTCCCGCAGTCCCCGCGCGAGGACATCGTCAGCGCGATGCTCGACACGAGGGGACTCATGCGGAAGGTCATGGAGCTGAAGGGATACGCCGACGGCGCGGCGGATGACGACGGGGTTCTACAGGCCCTCGGCCTCAGCGCCGGCAAGCGCGACAAACCGCAGCTGGTCCGCTTCCTCGGGAGCTCGGTGGCGCTGTGCGAGTACCTGAGGGAGGCCTCGGACGCACGGGATTCGGATGAGCGCTGGCGCAAGAAGAAGAGGAGGGAGCGGAAGACACCCCGCAAGAACCGCTGGCAGTTCCTGGACCTCGACGGTAACACCGCCCCCGAATGGAGCCGCTATTTCTACACCCCGGGCGGTGCCGTCAAGCACTTCAATCCCATACCCTTGGGCAAGCACGTGCAGACCGAAGCGCTCGACCCCGATCGCCGCTATCCGATCCTCACGTTCACATGCGACGCGAGCAGCGACGACCCGAAGGCCGCCCGGCGGGAGCTGGCACTCTCCCTCATGGACGGCATCATGTCCGCCTGCCTGGCGAACCTGCACATCGGGGTCCGCGACGGGCTCCTGACGGCGAGGTCACCCGACGCGTTCACGAACCTCTGGGTGTTCGTCGCGCATTCCTTCCGGAATAGGGCCGTCGGCAGGTGCAGGGTCTGCGGAGGCCCGATGTTCGTCATGAGGAACCCGGGAAGGAGGGTCCACAAGCTCTACTGCAGCGACTCCTGCAAGAAGCAGCATTCGAGGGCTATGAGCTACAGGCGGAACCTCGAGCGGGGGATGAGCAGGGAAGAGGCGGCCGAAAAGGCAGACTTAAGTGTCGGGACCGCGGAAGAGATACTGGCCCGCGACGCCGCCATGGGCTACTCCTGACGATCGAGTCGGCCCGGCACCTCCTCCTCTCCTGTATACAGGAGTCCGTAACTGCCACGAGAGCGGGTGGATTTCAGTCCGAAGGGCTTTGCGAGCGGGCCCTCCAAGACATGCCATGAATTTACTGGATTTATACTTTACACATTAATATCATATATGGTTAATAAATAAGCAATCATGTGGATAATTAGATTGGAATAACTAAATATAATCAATAATCATTGGAATTAAGCATAGAATGGCTATATTCGATACTATTTCTGACTGCTGTAGTGGGATGACACGATCCATCATCAGTGAAGGATGGCATTGATTTTGCATATGGCTGCCATGGCATCCCATAGGGTGAATCCCAAGGGCGAGTCTTCCATAGGCGCATGACTCTAGGCTAACCGAATCCTCGTGCGTATCGGCCATATGCCCTGCTAGATGCCGGTGTCTATACGATGTGAACGATTGTGTGCGGGAGATTCCTAACGACTACACCTGCTCCCTTGCCTCCTGGTGGCGTCGATAGAACGTGGCCTCGGATATCCCCGCCATCCTGCAGCACTCCTTCACCGTGAACCGCCCCGAGTCGTGCAGGGCGAACGCCTGCTCGATCTTCGAGGGGTCGGTGAATCGGCGCCCGAGGTGACGGCCGGAGTCCTTGGCGGCCCGGATTCCCTCTGCCTGGGCCTCCTTTATGCTGTTGCGTTGGAATTCCGCAATCACCGACATTATTTGGAAAAACAGCTTGCCAGTGGGCGTCGAAGTGTCGACGTTTTCGTGGATTGAGATGAGGTCGACCCCACGCTCCTCCAGCGTCTCCGAAATCTCCAACAACTGCCTCGTCGAGCGAGCCAGCCTATCTATGCTCAGCACGGTGACCGAGTCGCCTCTCCGGAGTCTGCTCAGAAGGTCATTGAGGGCAGGCCGATCTCTCCTTGCGCCGCTCAGCTTCTCGGTGAAGATGTTCGAGCGCTCGATTCCCCGGGATTCAAGAGCGCTGAGCTGCCTCTCCAGGTTCTGGTCCGCAGTGGACACCCTTGCGTATCCAAACCTGACCGACTCTGCCATACCCGACCTCCCTAGAACGTCGTCAATGACGACGTATCCAATGAGATACTTCAATTACCAATAATCTATCACAACTATTCAATCCGTTGTGAGAGTTATGAAGGTAGTTGTGAGAGACATAGTCGTCGCAAACTGCGGGTTGTCGGGTCAACTTTGATCCCTATCACAAGGTATGCATTGTGAGAGGGCGTCAGCAATCAGACGGTTCCACTGACGACACATACGACGGCAAGTGCCATCTACCCGACCTCGCGAAGAAGCGCCTGGACGAGACCCGCAGCGCCATCTGCGACCCCGATGGCCAGAGGTTCGACAATGCGGACGGCCTGTTGCGCTACCTGGGACTCAGATAGGTCGATTCGACAAATCTGATAAGGCTGTCCCGAAAGATTCCGCGTCATCATGGCCAGACTCTGCGGCGTCACCCCGTGACGGCAATGGCGATGTCCCCGGAGCGACCGCACCAACCACCAGGCAGCAGATCGGGGGAAGCCTGGGGCAGTATCGGACCTCCAAGCTCGTCGGGAAACCACTCCACCGTCCGGATTTCTCCGTGGTCAACGGGTTCGGACGAGTCCGGGTTGTCTTATCTGGATCAAAATCCGAAGGGAATCGCCGTCGGGGTTCGGGCTTTCTCCAATCGCATGCAGGATTCTGGAGTGAACTTTCCAAGGTCCTCCAATTCAGGCGGTTCCTGGAAGCCGGTTGAGCACCGAGCTGCGGCTGATGGTCAGCGGCGTGCAATCGGGATGAAGACTCTCCCGAAAGTCGTCGCCTGTCCGTTCGCAGTCGAAGGAACCCCATCAAAACGAATCGAATCGGTCTGATTGCCGAAAACCACCCTCCGGGGCCCTGTTTGGGCCTCTAAAAGGGTCCCTGGTATCGATGCCTCAGGCTTTAAGGGTTTTCCCGATCTCGACCACGGAGCCATGCTCGCGTCAGGATCGCCGCCCATCCGTCGGCGTTGTGGGGTTTCGCCCCCAAGGATTTGGGTCAACTTGCACCAGCCTCCGCCAGTCCGCTGACACACGCGAGCGAGGACCGCGGAGCCCCGCGTAACCTGGTATCGACCTGGTAAGGCCGGCCGTAGGAGGCCGGGCGTCATCCCAGACCGGACGCATCCCTTATGGAATCGACCATCGTCTCCAGCCGCTTCTTGGGGACCTTGGGGTCCAGGGCCGTCGTGTATCGAAGCGTCTCCCTCGCGACCGGGACGAGTGCGCTGGCATCTAGCCGACCGTCCGAGCACTGAACGGCTCGGATTATCTGTCCCGCTACGAGTCGCGCGCACCCCTCGTATACGAGGGCGAGGCCGGGATCGTCCTCGGCGTAGGAGGCCATATGATGAAGGCACCAGATCGGCTCCTTCGCGAACGCCTGCTCGAACTCGGCTTGCGAGAGGTCTCCCAGCTCGCGCTCGGTGGAGCCCAGCCTAAAGGGGTTGGCCATGAAGTCGTCGGACCATTCATGCTCGGGCAGGTCCCTGTCGAAGTCCTCGAACATCTCATCGACGTCCGTGTAGGGGCGCGATCCGCAGAGGCCGAGCTGCACCTCGACAAGGGCGGCGAGGGCCCCGCGGGAGAGTCGGCGCTCGTCGACCGGATAGAGCTCGAGGTCCTCGAGCTCCCGTCGCTCGTCCCCGCTGGTCTCGTTTCCCATGGGCGTCTCCTCGGTCATCGTGTCCGAAACCTCCTGGCACCTCCGGGACATTTCGGTGCCGTTGATGTGCATCTCCATGCCGGTGATGGCCCCACGCTTGAAGTCGGCCGACTTATGGGCGAGTTCAAGGGCCCTTTCGGGTCGTCGCCAG
>CANRPV010000077.1 GCA_947632575.1 uncultured Eggerthellaceae bacterium
GCGTCAAGCTGGTACCCCGAGGCATAGCCCAGCAACCGCCCCTTGCACTGCTCGTTGGCGTGGTTGACGATCGTTGCAAGGGCGTAAATTTCAGCCTCGATGTTCATGCGTCGCTCATCGCCTGCGGGCAGGGACTCGCCGATTTTGGACTCAACGAGCGCAATGATTTCATCGCGCAGTTTCTGCACGTCCGTTTCAAGGAAGTTTGGAGGTTGGTCAGTCATGATGAGATTTTCGGGGTGAGTGTGAACGCAGACTCCTTGGAGTCCGTGAAAGAGAGCTGAAGCCCGGAGAAGTTGACTCGTGGCTCATAGTGCCGGGCTACCCAGAAGGCAGAGCCTTGCAGGAAAGGGTAGGCGGTGGTCGCAGGCATATCCTGGAGATCGGCGCGGAGACCGCGGCACTGGTCAATGATGACGTCCCCCTCGTGGAGGAGGATGAGATTGCGGAGACATATTTCCGGTGAGCTGTTTCCTGAAGCGAGCATGGCTAGTCGAGTCCGTACGATTTTTTTGTTTCGCGCAGGATCTTGGCGGCATCGATCTTCTCCTGCGCCTTCGGCGATTTCTTTTTCGTCGCTTTCGATGGGTCTTTTTTCTCCTCCTTTTCCTCCTTGCTGATGACGGCAAGGATCGCGTCTTCCACGAAGGTCAGCGAGATGTCCGCACGAAGCGGCGTGCCGTCAGCGGCGGTGTCGAGGTAAGTGAAGTGCAGTTCCACCGTCTGCAAGATGTACTGCGATGTGTCGATGGGGAGAGCTCCGTTGAAGAAGTAGTACGACTTGCCCAGATCCCGATGCCAGGAGTTGTACACGACGATGGGATTCTGCCCTGTGCCGAGGGTGGTAACCTGAACATTGATGGTGAATTCGCGCGATTTGTCGCCGCCTTTGACGTCCAGCGGATTCTGAGCTTCAGTCGTTTCTTGCTGCTCCACATCCAGCTCTGCGGTGAGCTGCTGCGCACCGTCCCAGATGCCGGAGGAGACGATCCCGGCGATGGAGCTTCCCGCAGGCATGAGCAGGTGCTTCCCCCACATGCCTTGCGCGGGGGCGAGCCTGTTAAGCTGCGAGATAACGCTTGTGACGCTCATACGATGGGAGGAGAGGTTGGAGTTCCTGGAGCGGAGGAGTTGTGCGTATGGCTCTGCAGAATGACGGAGCCTCCTTGCACCGTGCCGGTCGCGGTGAGGGATGCGGAGAAGGTGGCATCGGAGGCTACACTGAGCGTGTCGTTCATCGTCACAGCCTGCTCAATGGTCAGCGTGTTGCGCAGCGTGTAATCCCACTCGCCGTCGCAGCGCATGAGTACGTAGCCGTGCATATCGTCATCGAGCACGCAGAGCACTTTCTCGCCGGGCTGAATGTTGCCCATCTCCTTGCGCCAGTAGTAGGGGACGATGAATTCGCGCGTGACGATCTCCGGGTGCTGATCCGGCACAACGATCGCTTTTGCGCCGCTGATGGACTGGACGATGCCGGTGAAAGGTTGCTGCATTTGCATGGAGGGTCAGTAGGAGAGGGGTTTGCGAATCCAGAGCTTCGAGCTTTTTTTGAGAAGGTCATGGCGTACTCGATAAGCGAAAGCAGGTCCCGCCCAACCCTTGCAGACCAGTCGGAAAACGGAACCTGCGGCGAGTTGTCTCTGCGTACTCATTTCGAGCGTTGCTCGCTGCGTAGCCTTGTTCAAGAGGCGTAGCCGGGAGGCGGCGGCAACGTTGGCGTCGGCTTGCGACATCCAAGCGGCAGTGACAGACTCGCGGAAAACTTTGCCGGTGGTGATGGAGGAGTCGGTCGCTGTGCCGGTGAAAGTGCCGTTGCGGAGCTCGCAGGAGGCGTAGGCGGTCTGAGCGTCGGAGACGACGGTGAAATCGTCCCGGAAGCCGGGGGTGATGGTCTTGCTAGGCTCGCGGCCCTCGATGTAGGACTGCGAATAGAGGCAGAGTGTGCCGTCGAACACGAGGAAGGAACAGCACGCGCGCTCGCATTGGCGTTGCAAGAACGCGAAGTCGGAAATGCCCTGCTGCGCGGTGTATTCGCAAGCCACCTCGGGCACGGAGTATGTCTTGCATTTCAGTTTGTGCTCCGCGGCGATTTTGGAGGCGAGGCGCGGAAGAGAAAGCTTGTTGAACGAGCGGGAACGCACTTTGTACGCGGTTTTCGGGACGCTGGAGGCTGTGAGTTTGTAGGTGCCGTTCTGCGGGTCGATGCGGGAGATGAACATTTTTCCACTGTCAACCGCGCCGTCGGTGATGCGGCAGGTGTCCCCCTGGTCGGATGGCTTCCACTTCGCCCACTCGTTCTTGGTATCAGAAAAAACGATTTCGAGAGTGTCGGCTTGTCCTTCCGCGTGCATTTCGTAGGTGCAGGCGTGGACGGCGATTTTTTTCGTGATGTCCTTGTCATTGACGTACACGACAAGACCGCCGCCCTGCCGTTGCCCTGCGTCCTCGGTGAAGGAGAGCTTGATGTCCGACTTCCAGATTGTTCCGTTCGGGTGGATGTCCGACGCGTCCATCTCGACGGCTGTGAGCATGAAGTCCACGTCGCCGACGGCTGTGCCGAGGAGGAGGGACTTCGCGAGCTCGTACGCCGTGTCGAGCGAAAAAATCTTTTTCCAGTCGGATGTCTGAAGCGCGTCCAGCAGGACGTTGGAAATGGAAGCGGACGCCGTAGCCGTGACGAAGAGTGGACCGGAGAAGCCCTTGAGAGCGTTGAGAGCCTCGAAGGTGAGGCGAGGATCGGCGCTCATGCTCTTGTCCACCATGTCGGCGTTCATCGCGCGCAGGGTGATGGAGGCTTCCTGCAATTCGTGCCCTGTCACCTTCGAGAGCCTCGTTTCCTCATCCGCCTCGATCTTGACGGAGGCGCGATGCGTGAATTCCTGCACAGGCAGGTACGTATTCCACAGCTTGATGAAGCCGAATGGAATTCCGTTCCAGATGACTTGTGCGGGTAGGAGACTCATTGGCGCCAAGGGGGTAAGTTTGTTTTGTCGACGTCGGCGGCGAGGTCGGGCACGTTCACGGTTTCGTGCCCCTCGAATACGACGGTGTCGGAAAGAAGCGGATTCGCGGCGATCAGCTCGCTCATGAGCATTTCATCGTCCCAGAGCAGGAAGGCGATCGATGCCCAGTTTTCACCGGCTTTCGGCTTGTAGGTGGCGACGATGTCAGGCATAGCGGTGAGCGTTTCGTTTCTCCATTTCTTCCTCGAGCATGTCGGCGAGATCCGGTATGGCTGCGCGAAGCTGCGCCACGATAGACTGCGTGGATGCCGTGCCGCCGTTGGTCTTAATGACCGGCGAGAAGGTGATCCCGCCGAAGTTGTAGGTGGAGGAATGCGCCTCCACGCGTGACGCCGGAGCTGCTGTCATCCCCAGCATTTCCGCGGCTGTCATGAGATAGCCCTGATTTTGCGTACGGTAGCGCGGGTCGAACGAGATGACCGCCTCTGTGCCTGCTTCACCGCATATCGAGAGACCTTTTGTGAATCCGCCGCGCGCCTTTTTCTCCGGCTCGTCATCGCCGCCGCCGATACCGATCTTCGCCAACGCACCGGAGATGCCTCCCTTGACCTTTTCCCACGCGGCGAGGAACGGCTGGATTTTCTCCATGATCCAATCGATCGCCGAAGCACAAGCGTTTTTCATGCCCTCCCATGCGTCAACGAATCCGCCTTTGATGCCTTCCCATGCGGATTTGAGAGTTGCACAAGTCGTATCCCAACCGCTAGAAATGCCACCTGTAATTTCGTCCCACTTTGTGCAGAGCCAATCCCACGCAGTCGCCAAGGCATTTTTCGTAGACTCCCACGCCGATTCGCAACCGCCGCAAAATCTGTCCCAGAATGATTGCGCATCGGCGCAGATACTGTCCCAGACAGAGACTAATTCGTACCATTTTTCTTCGAACCAGGCGGAGATTTCGACCCAGACGTCATATATCCAGTCGGCGAAGATTTCCCACGCTTCTTTGCACCAGGCGCACACCTCGTCCCAGTTTTCGTACAGGAGCCACGCGATTGCTATAATCGCCGCGATGGCGAGAATCACCCAGCCGACGGGGTTCGTGACGAGGAAGACGATCGCTGCGGAGAGGCCTCTCACCGCAGTCGTGATGAGTGAGATGGTCGAGATGATGATGGAGAGCCCTTTCACGATGCCGATGAACCAGAGCAAGCCTTTCCCCACATCGCGGATGATCGGGAGCCATTCGTTGAGGGTGTCCTTCACCTCGATGAACGTAGCCTTGGTGTCTTTCCAGAGCTTCTCAAAGTCCACAGTCTTCAGCCACGCTTCGATTTTCGGCAGCCAGATGTCCACCTGCTTCACGGCTTCGCCCAGGTATTTTTCGATGACCGGCAGGAGCTTTTCGGCGAGCGTCTTGAGGTAGGGGTTGAGCTTCTGCCCGATCTCGATTTGAGCAACCTCGATGGCGTTGGAAATCGCTTGCCACTTGGCAATGGTATTGTCCCCCTGCTTGGCGAATGCAGACTCCGTTGAGCCCGTGGCCTCGTACATGGCCTTGGTCTTTTGCCGCACGGTATCAGCGAGCGTGCCCGTCGCGGCAAGAGCAAAATTGATGCCTTCTTTTCGCCCGAACAGCTTGCCGAATTCGAGGTCGGTTTTCACTGTCTTGCGCAGGATCTCCAGCGAGCCTTGGAGTCCGCGAGCTTTCACCATCGCTTGCCCGTCAGCAAAGCCAAGAGCATTGATTTTTTTCGTCATCTCCTTGGACGGCTTGAGCAAGGCAGTGAGCGCGCTCGCAAGCTGCGTCGTAACCTCCGACGCATTGCCGGTCACGCCCGTCATCGTAGCCATGTAGCCGTTCACCTCTTGGATGGTCACACCCATTGTCTTGGCGAGCGGCACGACGGATGGTAGCGCTGCTGCTAGCTCCGGGAAGGTCGTTTGACCCAGCTTAACCACTTGGAAATTCATGTCCGCGCATTGCTGCATGAATTCCGCCGATGTGTTGCCGTAGCCCTTCATCTGCGCCGAGAAGAGGTTGACCGCGTCCAGCGTTTCAGCGATACCGGCTTTCGCGGCCTTGGCTGCGATTTCCAACTTCTGAGCGGTATCCGGGGCGTCGCCAAACGCAGAAATGATCTGGTACGCGCCGTTCGTCAAGTCCTCGATGGGCTTTTTCGTCTTGCGCTTGACGTCGAGGATTTGGTCTCCCAACTCGTCGATACGCGCCTTGACGTTTCCGTCGAGCAACGTGGCGACGTTGCTCATTTGCTTTTCGAACTGCGCTCCAGCCTCGATGCAATCCTTCGTGACTTTCACCGCTGCCGCTGTGAACGCTGCTGCCATGGCAGTTGCGGCGAGCGCGGCTCCTTTCAGCGCCTTGTTGATGCCGCTGTCCAGCTTCGAAACGCCCTTGCTGACCGACGAAAAGGCACGCTGAAGGGAAGAATCGGTCTTCCCTCCGAATTTGACAATAGCGTTGAACTCTGTGCCTTTTTTAGCCATGTTTAGCGGTGACGGTGGCGGGGCTTCGGGTAGCGAGCTTGCTCGGTTTTCCGGCGCTGGCGTTCGGCTTCATCGTCCTCGGCCGCCTCTTGAAATTCGCGCCAGAAATCAGCAACGGGCATGCGTCTCAGCTCTCCGATGGGGGTGTGGAATCGCTCGGCGTACTGGCGGTAGGCGCGTCGGAGCTGTCGGGCTGTGGCTCGTCGCCCGCCTGCCTGAAAAAATCGTTGCCGATGGCTGCGAAGGCCCAGATGTCCACGCCGCGCAGGCTGCGGAAATCCGCGGGCGTCCAGCCCTTGCCGCGGTTTGAGGCTAGCACGATGTGGGTCGCTAACACGAAGGCCAAGCGCAGGGGTTTGAGCCCGTCCATTTCATCCGCCGCGGCGAGGTAATCGTCACCGGTGAAATTCTGAACGTCGTAAGATATTTCCGTGATGGTAGAGCCGCCGATTTTGAATTCGTTTTTGAGTTTGAGTGTCTGCATGGGTTGTTGTTTGTGGGTTGTCGGTCTTCTAGTAGTGGGAGGGAGGAGGAAAAGACCGGGGAACCTCCCCCCTCCCTTTGTTTGCCGGGAGTGTGTGTTGGCAAAAATGAGTTACAGCAAAGCGCGAATGTCGGCGTTGTAGTCCTTGCCGTTGACCTCGAAAATGCCGTTCGGCTTGTCCACGTTGAGGTAGGTCTCGCCGTTGACGGTCACCTTGTAGGAGATCACCTCGAACGAGAGATCGCGCTCAATGTTGTCGCCCCACGCGAAGTCGCCGCCGGTGATGCTCTTGGGGATCACTCGCAGATAGGCTTTGATGTGCTCGGGCGTGTACGAGCCGTCGTGCACCGTCTTTTGCTGCACGATGTTCGCAATGAGGTCGAACGCTTCGGGCTTGCAGGATGCCACGCGGCGTCGATGCCGTGCTTGGAGACGGTGCATTCCATGCTTTCCAGCTTGTGGAAGTTGGTCATGGAGATGATCCCGCCCGGCGTTGTCAGGTCAGCCGTTGTCGGAGTGATATCCGGCAGGGTGATGCTTGTATTGTGCGCAATGAGCTGGTCGCCTGCGTACACAGACTCAGCTAGCACCGCGCCTCGGAATGCGTCTATGTTCATGGTTGCAGTTAGGAGTTAGCGGTTGCGGAGAAGAAGCTGTTGAAGCCTTCGTCCGTGAAGTGCACGGTGGCAGTCAGGCTCTTGA
>CANRPV010000078.1 GCA_947632575.1 uncultured Eggerthellaceae bacterium
TCATCATGCAATGGCCCGCGCTCAAACGAAACGGCATTCGCCTTCGCTGGCACGTGAACCTCCATGATCCCGCCCTCCGGGAGACACTTCGCATTGGCCTTCCCACCATCTTCGTCATGCTGTGCTCCTTTGTAGTCGTGTCAGTGCAAAACGCCGCATCCTACAGTTTTTCCGAAGATGGCCCTTCGGTTATCGCCTACGCGCGTCTGTGGTACACCTTCCCCTATTCGTTTCTCGCCGTGCCAATCACCACAGCCATGTTCACCGAGCTTTCGGAAATGCACGCCGATGGGAACATTAAGCAGCTGAAAGCCGGTATCATCAGCGGAAGCAACCAGATCCTGTTTCTGATGATTCCCTTTGCCATGTATCTGATCGTTTTCGCGACCCCGTTAGTGACGCTTTATCATGCTGGCGCCTTTACCCTTGATGCCGTCGGTTCCATATCGAACTACTTGATAGCGCTGGCGCTCTCGCTGCCGCTTTATGGGGTTAACACCTATTTGCAAAAGATTTTCAGCAGCATCCGGCGCATGGGGGTCTTTTCCATCATCAACTTCTTCACGAGTGGCATGCAGGTGGTACTTGTCATCCTCGCCGCTCTCAGCCACAGTCTGCCCATAGAAAGCATCGCCTGGACCAGCATCGCCTTCTATGGTCTTGGCGATTTGGCCATGTTCATCTATCTGCGCGCTCACTATGGATCGTTTAACTTCACGTCCCTCGTGCGCATTTGCATCGTGGGAACCGTCCTCGGCTTTATCGGAGCCTTCTTGGGAAATCTCGTGCTCAAGGGGCTTGAGTGGTGGTTCCCCGTGAACGGATCGATCATCCAAGCGTTCATTTTTATCGTGATCGGCGGAATCGTCGCTCTTCTTGGCACGTTTTTGCCGGCAGCCCTTCTGAAAATTCCCGAAGCTGCCCCTTTGACCTCGCTTGTCGGCAAAGTGCGAAGGGTCTTGTTAAGGAGATCGTAATCTTATGACCAACCCAATAACCAATGCCGCGGCCCTGAAAGATTTCCTCGCCCCTGTGGTGGTAGGCGCCGACATTCTTGCCTACAGCTATGTGCGTGAACTCAATCGCGCTTATGGAATCGATCGCGTCATCGTGCTGGCAAGCAAGAATGTGAAGATGCTCTCCGAAAGCCGCTTTACTGACTATCGGTATGTGGACGATATCGCGAAAGGCGACAATCTCGCTTCTACCCTTGAAGGCATCGCTGCCGAGCTGAAAGCCGCAAACCCTGCCTGCGTGCCCCTCATTCTTGGTTGCGACGACGTCCACGCCCGCCTCATCTCGGCGGCAAAGACGCGCCTTCAAGCCGCGGGCTTTGTGGTTCCCTATATCGATTTCGATCTGCTTGATGAGATAACCCAAAAACGCCGTTTCTACGAAATATGTGATGAGCTGGATATTCCCTATCCTCAAACCTGGTACTTCTCCTGTGACTCGAAAAACCCTGATCCACTCATGGATCCTGAGAGCTTTCCCTATCCGCTGATCTTAAAGCCGTCGAACTCGGCTCAATTCCAGGAGGCAACAATTCGCGGGAAGCGCAAGATTTACGAGATAGAAGACGCCCGAGAGCTGATCGATGTTTGGGAAAGCATCGTAGCGTCGGATTATGACAACACCATCGTGCTTCAGGATTTCATTCCAGGCGATGACAGCGCCATTCGCACGCTCACGACGTTTTCAGATGCCCGAGGGGATATTCGGGCGGTGTCGGGGGGTGTGGTATGCCTTCAGGATCATGACCCAACCGCTTTAGGTAACCCTCTCTGCATTATGGGAGAACGCGAGGAAGCCATCATCCAGTGCGCTCAAAAATTTTTGAAGCATACCCACTATCGGGGCTTTGCCAACTTCGACATCAAATACGACGAGCGCGATGGCAGCTTCCGCTTCTTCGAGGTCAACACCCGAGCGGGACGCAACACCTATTACATGAGCCTTGGCGGGGTAAATTTCGTCACCCTCATCGTCCGAGAATTCGTCCTTGGCGAACCCATCGCCTACGAAGAGGCCTACCGACCCTTCGTATATTGCTGCGTGCCACCCTACGTGCTCAGACGTAGTATTCCCAACAAGGACTTTCTCAAAAAGTTGCTCGGGGTATTAAAGGCCACCGACGAGCCCTATCCCCTCCATTACGGCCCGGATTCAGCGTCTCACAATTTCTGGGCAAGCGTGATGTACGAAAATCAGATTCGCAAATTCAAGCGCTTCTATTGGGATACCCAGGGAAAGCAGCTCAAAGAGTAAGAATTCGTCGCAGGGTCCGACAGCTGGTACCAAACGAGTGGTACCCAAGGAAACGACTCTTAAAGACTCTTAAAGGTAATACCCGATCACACTTCCTGAAGAAAAAGTAATACCCGACTACGCTACCGCAAGACTTAAAGCTCGCGCCTTAGACAGGACGGCGATGATCCACTTCGGTGGTCAAAACCAGCGGTCCGTCTTTCGTGATAGCCACCGTCTTTTCGAAGTGGGCGGATGGTTTTCCGTCTCGCGTGCAGACAAGCCAACCATCAGGCATCTTGCGCGTCTTATAGGTACCCATGTTGATCATGGGCTCAATAGCAAGCACCATACCCTCTTCCAGACGCAAGCCCGTGTGACGACGACCATAGTTGGGAACGTTGGGGTCTTCATGCATGTCATGACCGATACCATGGCCTACGTACTCGCGCACCACGCCATAGCCCTCATCCTCGGCGATGCTTTGCACCGCGTGACCGATGTCACCCAAGCGATTGCCTGCAACGGCGGCGTCAAGACCTGCCCACATGCAAGCCTCGGTGGTGTCAAGCAGCTTTTGCTTCTCAGGAGAAATGCTACCCACGGGATAGGTCCATGCGTTGTCCCCGACCCAACCATCGACAATGGCACCCGTATCGATGGAAATGATGTCACCCTCCTGCAGGATCACCGATGCCGAAGGGATGCCGTGAACAATCTGCTCATTCACCGAAGCACAGATAGATCCTGGAAATCCTCCGTAGCCTTTAAAGGCGGGGATAGCACCTTCCATACGGATAAGTTGCTCGGCTAACTCATCGAGCTCAAGAGTGGACACGCCGGGACGCACCTGAAGTCCCACTTCACGCAGTACCTTAGCCGATACTCGCCCTGCTTCTTTCATCGCCTCTATCTCGGCCGGAGATTTCTTGATAATCATTGACTTACTCTTTCGTGCTGGTAACCCTTGGTAACGCCTCATTGCGCCTAACCGCGCTAAATTACGTTTAATACGCTTAATTATGCTCAATTACATAACTATAAGCCACACTGTCAAGGGTAAAAAAAGACCCTGAGTCGAGACCCAGGGTCTTTTGCCTCAACGTAGGTATGGTTTAAGAGGCAGCCGGTTCGGTGTACTGACGAGTAACCGAAGGATCAACCGGGACAGACGGGGTCATGGTGCCGGCAATAAAGATCGACTTCACGTAACGACCCTTAGCCGCGGCTGGCTTCATGCGCAGAATCTCATCGTAGACAGCGCCATAGTTCTCTGCCAGCTGCTCAGGGGTAAAGCTTGCCTTACCCAAGGTGACATGAGCGATACCATAGCGGTCGGCGCGATACTCTACACGGCCGCCCTTGAGTTCTTTGATGGCTTTGGCCACATCATTGGTGACGGTGCCGAGCTTGGGGTTAGGCATCAAGCCACGGGGACCCAAGATTTTACCCAAACGACCGACTTTGCCCATCTGATCAGGGGTTGCGACGGCAGCGTCAAAATTGAACACACCGTTGTCTATCTGAGCGATCAGCTCCTGGGTGCCGACGATGTCAGCGCCTGCTTCCTCGGCAGCGCGAGCGGCTTCGCCTTCTGCGAAGACGGCGACCCGGACGGTCTTACCAGAGCCATTCGGCAGACTTACCGTACCACGCAGCTGCTGGTCAGCCTGACGGGTATCGATGCCGAGACGGAAGTGACCCTCGATGGTCTCATCGAAATTCGCATAGGAGATCTCCTTTAGGAGCTTCATCGCCTCCAGAGGGGGCAGCGGCTCGGCAGGGATCTGCTCTAATGCCTTTACGTACTTCTTAGCTTTCTTCATTGGAATTCCTCCTGTGGTAATCGCGGGTCTTACAACCCTTCCACTACGTTTAAACTGACCGCCTCACGGTTATGCCGCCTCACAGCCAGGCGGCCTCACGGTCAACGAGTAGCTACTTACAGCAGCCAATTACCTAAGTAATTACTCCTCATCCAACTGACGGCCAGAAAGCATGGCAGCCACCTTACGGGACGGCACATACTTCTTCTTCATCTCACGGCCCTCGATACGAACACCCATGGAGCGAGCGGTGCCGGCGATGATCTCCATCGCGGCCTCGACCGTGTTGGCGTTCAGATCGGGCATTTTGATCTCGGCGATCTCACGAAGTTGATCCTCGGTCAGCGTACCGACAGCCTGCAACTGCGGAATACCGGAACCATGCTGGATGCCGAGCTTCTCTTTGATCAGAACTGCGGCAGGAGGAGTCTTGCACACAAAGGTGAATGACTTGTCCTCGTAAACCGTGATCTCAACAGGGATGATCGTGCCGGACTGATCCTGGGTCTGTGCGTTGAAAGCCTGGCAAAACTGCATGATGTTGACGCCTTGTGCGCCCAGAGCAGGACCTACTGGCGGTGCCGGATTTGCGGCACCGGCGGGGATCTGCAATTTCACAAAGCCGGTGACTTTTTTATCAGCCATGACTTACTACCTTTCACCTACGTTGTTTGTTTGCCCGCAGGAAACGTTCTTCCTGCCTATTTCATAAACCGAGCAAGTGAGAAGCTCCTGTCCACTCAGGCACTTGCCGGTTCGAGTTTTCTAAATCTTTGACACCTGATCAAAGGACAATTCCACGGGGGTTTCACGACCGAAGATGGAAACCATAACCCGGACTTTGCCCGTATCGGGTGACACTTCCGCCACGATGCCGTCGAAGTCGGCCAAAGCACCTGAAATGATCTTCACCGACTGGCCTACTTCCAGGCTGGTCGATGTCTTCTTCGGCGCCTCGCGGCTCGTGCGTTTCATAATTTTGTTGTATTCATCGCGCGTCAGAGGCGATGGATTGCCCTGACTTCCCACGAAGCCTGTCACACCAGGCGTGTTGCGCACGGCAGCCCAGCTGCGATCGTCAAGCTCCATGCGGACCAATACGTATCCCGGAAAGACCTTCTTCTCGGTCTCCACCCGACGACCACCGTCTTTGATCTCGGTGACCATTTCCGTGGGGATCTCGATGCCAAATACGTTGTTCTCAAGACCCATGGTCTCGATACGGGTCTCGAGGTTTTTCTTCACCTTGTTCTCATAACCAGAATAGGTATGGAGCACGTACCATTTCTTTGCCATGTTTACCTGGCCTTATAACCCGGATATCAACACCAGCAGCGGTGTGACGATGACATTGTCCAAAACGGCGACGAATACTCCGAAGAAGATCAGAGCCACAATGACGACACCCGTCCAACGCAATACGTCAGGACGAGTAGGCCATGTCACACGCTTCATCTCAGCGCGAACGTCCCGCAAGAATTGGAAATGCTTCTTCTTGGGTTTGTCTTCGCTCTTTTTGATGGCCTGCTTTGCAGGGGCGCTCTCTGAGGCTTTGGAAACCTGAGTATCGGCGGCTTCATTCTTCTTGAAGAGCGACTTCTTCTGAGGTTGCTCCTCGGCATCCTCAGAGCTCTGAGCAGCTACGACAGCTTCCTGAGCTTCGCGCTCCACCTTTTTCTGCTGGCGCGCCGCAGAAGCCTTCGCCCTCTGTGTCTTTGATTTCTTCGCCATGCAAAATCCTCAACCTAAATCGTTGTTCTAAACGCCAAACAAGCAGCCCGATGGCTGCTTGGTGACAAGCTGGCAGGCCAGGAGGGACTCGAACCCCCAACATGCGGTTTTGGAGACCGCCGCTCTACCAATTGGAGCTACTGGCCTAAACCTGTCAATCGCGCTTGCGAGTCCTCTTGCGCGTCCTTTAACGCGTCTCACGGTGTAGCGTATGATGGCCACACCACTTGCAGTACTTCTTGAACTCGATGCGATCAGGATTGTTCTGCTTGTTCTTCTTGGTCGTGTAGTTGCGGCGCTTGCACTCAGTGCAGGCCATCGTGACCAATGTACGCATGAATTCTCCTTTTACCTACATTCGCATATTGCAAATCTTCTTGTCATACACATGATACGTGAAGCGCAAACGGAGCCCGCACCGATGGTACGGGCTCCTTCATTTCCTCGAAAAAAGCTACTTGATGATCTTGGTCACGCGGCCAGAACCAACGGTGCGGCCACCCTCGCGGATAGCGAAGCGGAGGCCTTCCTCCATAGCGATCGGGTGAATGAGTTCGCCGCGGAGCTCAACGTTATCACCAGGCATAACCATTTCGGTGCCCTCGGGAAGATGGGCAACACCGGTAACGTCGGTGGTGCGGAAGTAGAACTGCGGACGATAGCCATCGAAGAACGGGGTGTGACGGCCACCTTCGTCCTTGGTCAGGATGTAGACCTGGCCCATGAACTCGGTGTGCGGGGTCACGCTGCCGGGCTTGCAGAGAACCTGGCCACGCTCGATCTCGTCGCGCTTGATGCCGCGGAGCAGGCAGCCGATGTTGTCGCCGGCCTGAGCCTCGTCGAGCA
>CANRPV010000079.1 GCA_947632575.1 uncultured Eggerthellaceae bacterium
CATCTTTCTTCTCGATCCAGTAATGGATCGTTCCCTTAGGTGTGATGTGGGTCTTTTCCTGCAATAAGCACTCTCTCATGTCGTCTTTTAACGAGGATACCAGAGCCTCTCAGGCGATAACCACGAAGACGAGGAAATTGACCAACATCGCCATGAGAAGCAGGCTCTCGATGTTGGGATGGGTCTTGTCGCATTCCCAGTTGCTCACCGTTTGGTGTGAGACGTAGAGGAGCTCGCCGATCTCTCGGGTGTGAGCGTGCGCACGCTGCATTACTACGACGAAATCGGTTTGCTCGTTCCCAATCGTGATGGTTCCGGCTATCGCGTTTACGGCCAAGAGCAGGTGGCAAGGCTCCAGTCGATTCTTGCGATGCGAGCATGTACCATGCCGCTTGGCGAGATAAAGAAACTGCTCAGCGCGGCTGATTCAGATGGCAAACGCGCGCTCATAGTTCACCTTCAATGCTTGCAGGCGTTGCTGCTCATGAGCTTGCCGAGATGCACGCCGCATGGATTCAGATGTACTTGGCTGACGGAACGTATTCGGTAGAGGCGCACAAAGGACTCGCCCAAAGCTACCTTGTCGATGACCGTTTTAGGGATTACTACAACAGCGCAGTTGGTGAAGGTGCGACGGAGTTTCTTGTGAAAGTACTACTCACCAATTTCTGATATCTTTCTTCTCAGAAGAAGTATATTTCACTACGTGACACAACGTCACGAGCAACCTCTGACGTAAGGTGATTTTGAGAAATCTACAAACTACCTGCTTTTACCTGCGACTTCCAATAATGAATGGCTAGTTGCGTACGGTTTTTCAAATTCAGTTTTGAGAGGACGTCACTGATGTGGTTGCGCACGGTGCCTTCGCTGACAAAAAGAGCGCTTGCGATAGCTTTATTGTCGAGGCCTTCCGCGATGAGTTCAACGATCTTCAATTCGCGGTCAGTCAGTGCAGAACTAATTGTGGCGCCCATGGATGTGGAGGCTGGCATCACAGCATGTGTATCGTGAGAAGTCGACAATACGACGCCGTTGTTTTGAGTGATCGCATAGGGAACGCGTTCGACGACTTCATCGCCGAGGACGATCTGACCGTCCATAATTGAACGCAGCGCCGGTGCTATCGTGGCAGCTTGTTCTTTTATCAGATACCCCCGTGCGCCAAGACGCAACGCTTGAACGATATAGTCTTCGTCGGCAAACGTCGTGAGGTATACGATGCGAGCGCTTGGATCTTCAGCCAAAATCTCGCGACCGGCAGACAGGCCATCTTTCGGTCGCATTTGCACGTCAAGCAGCAGAATGTCGGGGTGGACGGTGCGGTGCAAACTGATCGCTCCGTCGCCGTCGTAGGCACGTCCGACAATGGACACATCCTGCTGAGTGCCGAGAATAGAAGAGAGCGCCTCGACAACCAGTTTGTCATCATCCACGATCGCGATATTCATGCAGGTTCCTCCGATGAAAGCGCCGCCGATTGTTCTTCGGGCGGAAGTAGTTCTACCTCTGATTTAGGTAAGGATACAAACACGATGAAGCCGCTTGGGTCAAAGCCCGCCCGAAACGTGCCATGAAGAGCAGTCACCCGTTCCTCGATTGATTGTAGCCCCATGCCAGTCGATCGTTGATCATTCGCTCCATCGGAAGTTTGTCGGTGATTGTAGCTGAGCTTACCGTTGTCATGCACGGTCAGCGAATAAAGTGCCGGGAACTCGAGAAGCCGTACCGTCACTTCGGTGGCGTTACTATGGCGATTAATGTTAGCGATCGCCTCACGGAGGACGGCGAGCAGGCATAACGTGATGGCAGGCGACGCCGCATCCACGACAATTTCAGAATGCAGAGTTTTGCCTTCTAGGGCGGACAAAACATCATCGATCTGGGTGTTGATGTCGAGCGATTCATCATGCAGCGCGTGGACGCTTGAGCGTACCGACGTAAGTGCTTCCTGCATTGTTGTTTTGATACGTTCGAGTTCGCGGGCATATGCCTTGTCTTCACCATGTAACACAAGGGCTGCGTCGGTCTGCAAAACGCCTCGGGTGAGCAGATGCCCAACATTGTCATGGATATCACGGGCAATTCGTCCACGTTCAGCCATGGTCGCGAGAGCAACTTCATAATCCTGTTGTTCCCGCAAATCATGATTACGGGCGGCAAGGCGCAGCGATGTTTCCCGTAGTTCATCGTGGCGCTTACGCTGCTGTTGGGCGAAGCACAGGTTGTGCGACGTACGTAAAGCAAGCACTGAAGCGAGGAGACAAAGCCCGATAAGCAACCAGACACCTACGATGGAGAGGGAACTGCACACGTAGAAAAAGAGACCAAGCACCATCGCGATAATGATGAGGCGAGGTGCTTTTGAACTCTCATCGTCGTAGCGGAGCCCATCGTAGAGGGCTGCCGGCAAAAAGCAGCCGAACGTCGGTAGAAAAAAGCCAATGGCGAGATACGCGATCCAAAAAGCACTGCGCCAGGGACTACGCGTCAATTCAAACGCGCTTGCGCATGCGATCGCAACGAGCAGGCTCACGACATGGCTTTCACTGCTGCCGGTGAAAAGCATCATGAGCAGGCAGCTGGCGAGCACAAAACACTGATCGATGATATGCGTGGTGGTATCTTGCATGGGATCATCATATAAGCCGCCTTGCCTCGACAGCCCGCTGAATCCCGAGAAATCACGATGTGGATGGCAATCGATGACATTTGTCACTTCCGACCAAAAGCGAGATTTCGCATGATAGCTACAGTTGCAGCGTCCTGAAAGCGGAACTTGCAATGTGATCGTGAAGGAAGGGAGACACGAGCGTGACAATCGTTTCCGTTGATTCTTTGGTCAAGCGCTACGGAGAGCTGGTGGCTCTCGATCATTTTTCGATGGCAATCGAGGGTGGTGAGATCTTCGGTCTGCTCGGTCCAAACGGCAGTGGCAAGACGACGGCCATCAACTGCATCCTCGGGCTTCTACCCTACGATAAAGGCACGATCACGCTATTTGGCGAACCGATGACGCCGACAAGCTATGACCTCAAGGCTCGGATTGGCATCGTTCCCCAAAACGTTGCCGTGTTCGAGGAGCTTTCGGTTCGTGAAAACATCGATTACTTCTGCTCACTGTACGTTACCGATAAAAGTCGTCGCCGTGAGCTTGTCGATGAGGCGATCGATTTCGTCGGTCTTTCCGGCTATGAGAAGTTCCGCCCCAAGAAACTTTCAGGTGGTCTATTACGCCGGCTCAATATAGCCTGTGGCATCGCTCACAAACCAACACTCATCTTTATGGATGAACCAACGGTGGCCGTTGATCCTCAAACTCGCAACCATATTCTTGAGGGCATCGTACGGCTCAACCACGAAGGCGCGACGATCATCTACACCTCTCATTATATGGAAGAGGTGGAAGAGATTTGCTCGCGCATCATGATCATGGACCACGGTCGCTCACTGGCACAAGGAACAAACACCGAACTCAAGGCTATGATCGGTATGGGAGAGCGGCTGCGCATCGAGGTGGCGAACGCCGACGATGAATTGATCGCGAATGTACGCTCGCTTCCGTCGGTGATTTCCGCCACCATCGATCAGGGATTTCTCTGTGTCGACTGCAAGACCGGCGCGCACAATCTCGTGGATGTGCTCGAGCTGCTACAATGCCGTGGCGTCTCCTTTGGTCGCATTTACGCCGAGCCGCCAACGCTGAACGACGTGTTTCTCGAGATCACTGGCACTGAGCTTCGCGACGAACGCTGATTGGATGCGCCATGGGACAGACCTTCAAATACACCTTCCTTTCGCTTATTCGCAATGGCGGCGTCTTGGTATGGGCGCTCGCGTTTCCGATCGTGCTGGCGACGATGTTTTACGCGATGTTCGCCAACCTCGATTACGATGCCTTCGGGCGCGACATCGGTCTAATCGTGGTCGATGACGAGGCATGGCAGGCTCGTGATAACGAGCCGCTGCGCAGAACGCTCGATGCGCTCACGGAAACGGGCTCGTCGAGTGGCGGTGATGGAGCGCTCATCGCGATGCGTACGGCTCCCGATGAAAAACGCGCGCTTGAGGAGCTGTATGCCGGCGATGCGGTAGCCGCGCTTCTCGTTTCTGACAGCGAGCCCGAGCTTCTGATGAAACGTGACCCGGCGGACTCGATGATCGGCGTCAAGCAATCGGTCGTTCAGACCGTGCTTGAGAGCACCGAAGCCATTGACACCACCGCCACGAACGCCATCGAACAGCGATTACGTGGCACAGCGGACATGTCCAAGTTAAGCGGCGAAAACTTCGTCAATGACCTCGAATCGGTGCTGTCCTCGACGATTGGCGCGGATTATTCCCAACGTATTTCGATTACCGAAAACGCGCCCGATGAAAACGCCCGCTATTACTATGCCTTGCTTGGTTTGGCGGCTTTGTTCGCTGCCAATCTTGGACTCGTTGCGATGAATGAACTCTTGCCGGGCACGGGGGCCGTCGGAGCCCGGCGCAGCATCAGTGCGCTACAGCATCGGTCGCAGATCGCGGGATCGCTGCTCGCGGCGTGGCTGCTTGCGTTTCTCTGTTTGCTTATCGGCTTCCTCTATATGGATGTCGTGCTTCGGGTCGGATTTGGCCACCGCGAGCTGGCGTGCGTCGGAGTGCTCGCGCTCGGCTCTGCGCTCGCGACGGCCCTTGGCGCAGTATTCGGCGCGCTACCGAAATTGCCAACGGCCGCGAAGGCGGGCATTCTCACGGGCGTTGCCTGCGTCGGCGCGCTATTCGCCGGTCTGTACGGCACCGCGTGTATGGAGTTGGCGGACACTGTGGCAAGCCTTGCCCCGTGGAGTGTCTACATCAACCCTGCTCAGGGCATCTCCCAGGCCTTCTTTTCGCTCTACGCCTATGACTCAATGACACCTTACGGCTTCGCAATGCTCGGATTGGCCGCACTGACGCTTGTCTTGACGGGAATTGCGTATCTACTGTATCGGAGGCAGCGCTATGTCAGTGTTTAAGACCGCCTGCCGGGTGCTCTTTCGGCATCCGGTTTATCTGATCATCTATGTGCTGTATTTGGGATTGATGGGCATTTTTGTCACGGCCAACATCGAAACGGACGAGGTCGGCTCAACAGCTTTTAGCGCGGAACCCGTGACCATTGCCATCGTCAACCGTGATGACAATGCGTTTACCGATGGGCTTGTAAACGCCCTGCAGGAACGAGCCGATGTCGCAAACGATGTGGCCGATGACCGTCAGCAACTTCAAGACATCATCGCCAAAGGAGCGGCCGACTGCCTCGTCATCATCCCCAACGGCTTCGGTGCCTCGTTTGTCGAGGCCGCACGTGCCGGTGATGCACCACCCGAAATCGAAACGGCCGTGGCCACCGACACCGTCGATGGATTGCGGGCTGAATCTCTTGTCAACACCGCGTTGACCTGCGCGGCCTTGGAATTGCGTCTCGATCCCGACGCGAGTGTTGAGGAGGCCGCCGCGGCGGCACGTGCGTCCATGGAACGCACGGTTAAAGCCCATTACACGGCTCGCGCCGAGGAGGCTTCGCCGTTGCCGCCGAACTATCTCACCTACTGCGGCTGGATCGTCTATCCGATAATCTGCGCGTTTGGCGTGGTCATCGTCATGATGCTCCGCGATTTTAATAGCGGGGATGTGCGCAGGCGCAATCTCACCGCGCCGCTTTCTAGTCTGCGACTCTCGCTTTCGTTGGCGGCTGCTTGCGCGGTGCTGTTTGGCATCGTGTTTTTGTGGCTTTTTGGACTTGGCGTCGTTGCGAGGGCGGGATCGCTTGTCGGAGTAGATGCTTGGCGTATCGCGCTTTGCGGTGTCGCATTGCTGACATTTTGCCTTTTCGGACTTGCCTTTGGGTTTCTGCTCTCCCAGTGTGGTATTGGCGAATTGATGGCCAATGCGCTTGCGAACATCATCGGACTCATGTTGTCGTTTCTCGGTGGGGCCTGGATCGACATCACCTTGATGGCGCCTGGCCTCAAGACGATCGCGATGTTCACGCCGGTCTATTGGTATGAAGAAGCGCTCCAAACGTTTGCGACCGCACCTGACGCCACTGCAAGTGCGCTCGCACCCGCATGTGGGGCTCTTGGTGTCGTTCTTCTCTTCGCACTCGTCATATTCGTCGCCGCTCTTTTGGTGGGTCGTATCCGCCTTTCTCAAAGCAAACTACCAGCCTATCAGGCAGGATGACAGTGCTATCGCAGTGCTTTTGCTGGCGAATGTCTAAGAAGATGGTCGCTTTATCAGGCGAAAACCGCGAAGACGAGGAAATCGACCAACATAGCCATAAGAAGCAGGCTCTCAATGTTGGGATAGGTCTTGCCGTATTTCCAGTTGCTCACCGTCTGGCGTGAGACATAGATGAGTTCGACCCTATTACAATCTTGGAACAAGCTTTCATTGAGTTGGGGGAGGTTCCTGCTTGAGCTTTGACTGCGAAATACGATTCATGAGACTGGAGGAGTATCCTCTTTTGGAGGATTTCCTTTACGAGGCCATCTTTGTTCCGCCGGATTACGAGGGAACAGTGCCGCGATCGATCATCTATGACGATCCGATGTGCAGGGCCGCGTTCGAGGACTTCGGCACGAGAGAGGACGACATTGCTG
>CANRPV010000080.1 GCA_947632575.1 uncultured Eggerthellaceae bacterium
CCTCCCACAGCCGCGCGTCGCCGGAGAGCCATCAATCTGCCTTCTATCGATTCGGGCGCTGTGCTTGATGTCGCGGCTGAGCCGATTCCGACAACCCAGCCGGATAACCTGGTGGTTCAAGAGTTCCAAGAGCGTGAGATGATACAGCCGGCGCCGCTTGACCAGGAGGCTACCGTAAGCGGTCGCGTACGCAATCTGCGCTCGGTGTTGCCGTCGCTGGATCCTAACGCCCAGCCGGAGCCGAGCAATAACACGATCCCGGACGCACCTGACTGGTCGGCTCAAGCTGGCAGCCCGGGCAATCCTCGCCGAGGTCAGATCGCGGGAATACCGACCTTGGAGCCCGTCCAGAGCGCCCCGACAAGTATCAACGCCGCTGGATCCTTTGCCTCGCTCGGTGCCACGGGTGCTTTTGAGCCTTTAGGTGATGAGTTTGTCGAAGATGTGGCACCCGATGAACTCTACATCGACGATGCCGACGATTCAGCCTATGAGGAGACCATGACCGAGACCGGGGCTTTCTCTGGTCCAGGCTATGTGGATATGCCCCAGTCTCGCGTGCAAAAGTTATTCGGACGCTTCCGTCGTGGCAATAAGAAGAACGAACTGAGTTCGACCCAGGAATGGCTGGACGTCGACGAGAATTTCGACGCTCGCTCTGTCGGAGCCGCCCGCGGTGGTTGGGAGAGCTTTAGGGAAGAGAACTACAACGGGGAAGACGGTTTCTCCGACGAAGATGACTGGTATGGCGGATCCTTCAGCCGGGAGCGTCTTGGCCGCGTGAATATCGCGGAACAAGAACTCGGCGGCAATTACGGTCAGGATGATGCCGCGGAGGAGGCTATCGAGCGGGAGCAGATCGTTTATTTCCGTCATCCGGACATTGGTGTGGAAGTTTGGTTCGTGTTCCTCGGAGCCCAGCTTGAGGGTAATGCCGGCATGGCGGCCTTTATGGCTGAGCATGCGCAGGACGTAAGCGGATCCATCATCATCGAACTGCAGACTTTAGGCGCGGGCGAGCTTTGCCTTATCACCGAGGAGGGCTCATACACACCTCATAAGCTTCCTTCGCGAATGGATCGAATCGTTCGCAAGGCGGCCTCAAGTCTTGGCTTGCGTGTAGGCACCGCAAAGATCGATTGGGAAGACGGAGCGGCGGCGTATGCTCTCAAGCATGGTAATCAGGCTATGCATCTGGCTGGCATGATGGACGGAAAGCCCGCGTTCAGCGCCCAGTCGAGCGACGTGGCGGAAAACGTCGACGAAGCTTTGATTGCCGAAAACACCGAGCTGGTCATGCAGATCTTGAAGCAGATCTAAGCGATGAAGCTGATCCTGGAGCAGAGCTAGCCGAATATAGCCTAATAAAGCTTCTAGTGGAATATATAGCCGAATCTAACCGAGGAACTTTCGGAGGTTCTGCTCGAGTTCCTTGATGTTGATCGGCTTTGCCATAAAACCGTCCATGCCCACTTCCATGGCTCGCACGCGATCCTCGTTAAAGGCGTTGGCGGTCATCGCGACAATTGGCACGTGGCTTCGCCCCGTGTCGCGCTCATGGGCGATGATGGTCTGCGTGGCCGTGATGCCGTCCATGCGAGGCATTTGCCAATCCATGAAAACCAACGAGTAGTAACCCTCAGGTTTGATGCCGATCTTCTCGATGGCGTCGAGGCCGTCGACGGCGGTCTCCACCTTCGGGCCGAACTGCGAAATGAGTTCGTAGGCGATCTCGCGATTGAGCTCATTGTCTTCCACCAAAAGCACGCGTCCTGTGAGCGGCGCATCGGAATCTAGATTAGCATCCGTGTCTGGCAGCACATCAACGGAGGAGACTTTCAAAGGAAGGATCACGGTAAAGGCCGTGCCCTCACCAGCCTTGCTCTCCACTTTGATAGTGCCACCCATGAGCTCGATGACGTTTTTCGTAATGGCAAGACCTAGTCCCGTGCCCTCGGTAAAGTGGATGGTCTCGGTGCGCTCGCGCTCGAAGGGGTCGAAGATATGGGCGAGAAATTCCTGATCGATGCCGATGCCTGTGTCCTCGACGCGGAAGTGATAGTCATGATAATCGGGCTTTGTGCCCTCATGTTCGGTCACGATCAGCTTGACGCTTCCACCGGCCGGGGTGTACTTCAAGGCATTGCTGATCAGGTTCATGAGGACCTGATTGATCCTCATGGTGTCTCCGTAGACCATTTTATGCGCGATCGTGCCAAGCACCACGTCGAAGTTAAGACTCTTGATACGTGCCTGAGGCGCGATGATGGAGACGAACTCCTGAATGAAATCGGAGAAATTGAAGGTCTCCTCAGAGAGGACGATCTTGCCGCTTTCGATGGTTCCCATGTCGAGCACGTCGTTGATAAGACTCAGCAGGTGCTTCGATGAGTTGGAGATGCGCTTCAGGCAATCCTCCACACGATCCGGATTGTCCTTGTTCGCAAGCGCGATAGTGGTCAAACCCACGATGGCGTTCATCGGGGTTCTAATGTCATGAGACATATTGGAGAGGAAGGTGGACTTTGCCGCGTTGGCTTTCTCGGCTAACTTCAGGGCGTCTTGAAGATTCTTGTTGAGTTCCATTTCGCGTTGGCGGTTGCGCGTCAACAAAATGATGTAGATGGCGATGGAGAGGATGACCAGGGTCATGAGAATGCAGGAGATGATGATGGTCTGCGTGCCGGCAGACACGACTGCTTCATTGGCGTCTGCGACCGCATCGGTGGACTCATCGAGAAGGGTCTGGTCATAAGCCAGCATCTCATCGATGACGGGGTAAACCTTCGTATCTAGGTAGAGGGTTATCTCTTCGTCGTTCGAATCCCCTTGAGCCATGGACACCAAGGCGTTGAGACTCTCAATCAGCCGAGGATAGAGCTCGACGAGGTTTTGCACGAGAGAGGGGTTCGTTAAATGGTGGCTTTCGATAAAGTCGATATGTTCGCCCACCTCTTTGATGGTGCTGTCATAAAGCGCATCGACACCCTCGATAGCTTGGGGAGTACGTACGTAGGTGAGGCGATCCGACACGGTACGTATTTGCACCAGGCGTGTTTCCAGCTGACCTGCCGCCACTGAAACCGGATAGGGTCCTTCGTTGACCAGGTTTACCCGAAAACTTACCGTCGAAACGTTGTTGACCGTAAAGAAGAAAAAGATGGCGAGGAAAAACAGGGTTACGATTGCAACGACACGAGAGGTCAAATCCTGGCGATGCCGCAGAGATGCCGACTCATCTTCATGATGTTGCGGTTGTTCCTGTGGGACCATGGGAAGACTCCTCTCAACAATCCCATAGGTTAGCATGTTGTGGAAAGTACCCAGCTTTCGTTACGTTTTTGCTATTTGCGGCTATGTTTTCGTAACCTTTTCATAATAGTGAGTCTTCGCGTAATACTGAGCATGGTACCCTATGAAACTCATTGGTCAGGAGCGTAATAAGAGAATAAGAGAGTCATGAGAAGGGGTGAACAATGGATTTTGAAAGCTTAAACGAGATGCTCGTCTCCATCACTAGCGTCATTGATGACTTTATGTATACCTACATTTTGGTCATCCTGCTGGTTTTCGTAGGTCTGTATTTCACCATTCGCACGCGCTTTGTCCAGATCCGCTACATCAAGGACATGTTCAGCAACCTTCTTGAGAAACGCCATGTAGAGGGTGAAAAAACCATCTCTTCCTTCCAGGCTTTGATGGTGTCGACGGCGTCTCGAGTAGGAACGGGAAACATTGCCGGCATCGCGACGGCTATCGCCACGGGCGGCCCTGGCGCCGTCTTTTGGATGTGGCTCATGGCCATCATCGGCGCCGCGTCGGCGTTCATAGAGTCGACGCTGGCTCAAATTTGGAAGATCAAGGACTCAGGTGGCGCGTTCAGGGGAGGTCCCGCCTATTACATCCATCAGGCGTTGCACTCAAGAGCTCTCGGCGTGGTTTTCGCCATCGCCTTGATTCTTTGCTTCGCCTTCGGCTTCAACGGCCTGCAGGCTTTCAACATGGCGTCCGCCCTTGAGTACTATATTCCCGATTACGCCACCAATGGCACGGCCGTGGGACTTGGTATTTTCCTCGTGGTTATGACGGCTTTCGTCATCTTCGGCGGCTCGAAGCGCATCAGCGTCATCACCTCGATCATCGTGCCCATCATGGCCATCAGCTACATTCTGCTTGCCATTTGGATCACGGTCACCAATTTGTTCGAGATCCCCGCCGTATTCGCGCTCGTGTTTGAGTCCGCCTTCGATTTCCACTCGGTTGTGGGTGGTTTTGCCGGTTCGGTGGTAATGCTGGGTATCAAGCGAGGCCTTTTCTCCAACGAAGCCGGCATGGGATCGGCGCCGAACGCCGCAGCCACCGCATCGGTTTCTCATCCCTGCAAACAGGGTCTCGTGCAAAGCCTTTCCGTCTACATCGACACGCTGCTCATCTGCTCCTGCTCGGCGATCATGGTGCTGGTGTTCTTCGTGCAGAACCCTGAGCTCGCTCAGTCCCTCAACGGCATACCGCTGGTGCAGATGGCCATCGCTCACTCCGTGGGAGAAATCGGCATTCACTTCACGACGTTCGCGATCTTCGCCTTCGCATTCTCAAGCTTGATCGGCAACTACTTCTACGCCGAAAGCAATCTTCTGTTCATCAAGAACAACAAGATCTTGCTCTTCGTGTTTAGGCTTTTATGCCTCGCCGTGATCATGTATGGCTGCCTCAACAGCTTCGATCTGGCCTGGAATCTTGCCGACATCTTCATGGGATTCATGGCGATCATCAACCTCGTTTCTATTATTCTTTTGGGGAAATGGGCTTTGGCCGCTCTGGAGGATTACACTCGTCAGAGGAAAGAGGGCAAAGATCCTATCTTTGTGGCCGATTCCATCAAAGGAATGCCGGCAACTCAGTGCTGGCACCTGGAGGAAATTGACCAGCTGGGTCCCGAACCTTTGCAGGAGTACCTGGAGGACGCATTGGACGCTCAGCCTGGTTTGAAATAAAAGGGAAAGCTTTCGTGCGCCTTTTGCGTTAAAGTAAGGCGCACGAAAGTTCCAAAAGAAGGTGTTTTTGTAAGGCATGTTGTTTTTCCGACCGCGACGGTCTGACGTTGAGTTTTTAACGATTCATAAAGTTTCCGCCCACAAGAAATCATCCTCAAAAGCAAAAAGGATCGCTGCGACGGTAAGCTGTCTCGTCATGGCTGTTGGTTTTGCGTTCTCGCCCGCGTTATCGTTTGGGGCGTTGAGCGCCTTAGCGCAAGAGAGCACCCCGATCGCGGCGGCGCCAAACTCTTCGGCCGCCGGCGGGCCAAGCTATGACGGTGGGTCTTCGGGCAGTTTGGGCAGCGGATCAAGTGGTTCGGCTGGCTCGGGCGGAACGAGCGAATCGGGCGGAACCGGTAGCTCAAACGGCTCAACAGGCTCAGGTGGTTCATCTCAAGGATCGTCCGGATCGGGTTCTACCGGCACTCAACCGCAGACGCCATCAGGTAGTGGTTCCGGCGGCCAACAAGCGGGAAGCACCGACTCAGGTGGCTCGACCAACCCCGCTGACCCTTCCGATTCGACGGATCCCGGTCTCGGGGATGGCTCAGAGGAAGGCGTACTTCCTGGTGAAGAGGGCGAAGGCGTCGAAGGAGAGGGCGAAGAGGAGCTCCCGCCAGAGGAAGATGGGGAGATAAATTTTGATGACATCCCTGAGGAGCTTCTCGTAAATCGTGACGAGGAAATTACTGAAGAGGTCGCGGAGGAGATCGAAAACGGCGATTATTCCGCCTTGCCCGATGCTGAAAATGGTGATGATCCGCGAGATCATCTCTATGATCCTGTAGCCTCTTATCGCTATATCCCCAATCGTGGGTTTGCTCAGGATGTTCCCCAGGAGGTGCGTGCCGCCATCGTGGCCGCCGCCGAGGAGCAGCTTGGGAAGCCCTACGTGTGGGGCGCGTCAGGGCCCAACACCTTCGATTGCTCTGGGCTGACCATGTATTGCTATGCGCAGGTGGGCATTGAACTTCCGCATTATTCCGGCGCGCAACCTATGGTGGCTGATGCGGTGTTGCCGGTAGATTTGGCGCAGCCTGGGGATATCCTCTATCGCCCCGGCCACGTGGCGATCTATGTGGGCGGAGACACCTACATCCACGCGCCGGCTGCTGGTGATGTGGTTCGTTATGGAACGGGTATCCACGCGTTTACCAATGTTCTCGAGTTTGCCATGCCGGCTCAAGAGACACAGGAAACACCTGCTGCGGCGACCATCGATCGCAGTAATCTGCCTGGTGATTTCGATGCCGCCCTGCAGCAGAGCTTGCATCCGCCGATCCCCGGAGCTGATGAGGGCTCCTCTACCACCGATATGGTTATCGGAATCATTACACTTCTTGGGACGGCGTTTCTGGGGTTCGTGCCACGTTTGGGTATAACGCTTGCCGGAGTCTTTGGGTAAAGAAGATTCGACCCAAGCGTTTTAATTAGAGAGCGTTACACCAAAAAGCATCAGGCTGAAGATTCGACCGAAGGCAGCTGAAGAGGTTGGTCAAGTGAAAGCTTGGATGAAAGCTTTGGAGCGG